>DAHVAI010000416.1 GCA_027314685.1 Nitrososphaerota archaeon
CAATCCTGATCGGTGTCACTTAATTGAGTGGCACACTGGCTCCAAAGGAAGGCTCTCCTATAGTCTTGACGATGAAAGAGATACGGGAAAAATACAAGGAAAGATGGGTTGCAATGACAGTTATGCAGAGAGACGAGAATCTGCAACCAACGGCGGGAACAATAGTGGCTGATGACTTGGACCGATACAGGCTAAGGTCGAAACTAACAAGTTACACTGACATTTGCATATTCCACACTGGTGAGTGCGTTTACCCGCTAATTCTGTGATTACCAAATTCGGAAAACTTCCCTCAGTTTTCGCAAGAATCAAAGGAAAGAGCGGCGTCACAATGGAGTATGATTGCCTTATAGATCCTGCTTCGGAGTACTGCACAGTGCCAAAGGTGGATGCTTATACACTAGGCTACCCCGAGGTGGGTTTCCAGCACGCCACGGTCGCACCTCCGAACTCTCGTACTTTTCTCACTAACGGGGGTCACAACAGGACTGTGATTGTGAACATGAATAGCGTGGAAATCGGGGCGCTCAAATTTGAAGACGTACAGTTCGCTCCTTTCGATCTGCCGCAAGCAAGTAGATATGAAGCATTGATCGGGAAGAGCCTACTTGAACGCGCGAGCATGACTATCAACTGGCCAGACAGGACGATCGGATTGGTGAAACTTGCCTGATGAAGTTCGATCTGAAGCAACCGATGACCGTTTTTGCAAGAGTCGAAGGGGAATACGGCGTGATAAGAGAGCTCAGCGCGATAGTAGATTTCAATTCGACATACTGCCTTCTCTTTGCCAAAGACGCTATAGATATCGGCTATTCTCAAGCAGCTAACAGGGCGCGAGAGTATCGTTCTTTGCGTCCGGATGAAGCTCCGTATCTTCTCGGAATGAGAGGGATAGAGTCAGGCATACTCTTTGCTCTAAAGAAAGTTACCGTCGGAGATATGACCGTCGAAAATGTAAATGCTGTCAGCTTGGAATTAGAACCTGCGCGCATGCTTCCTTTTGATATGATTCTAGGTCAATCTTTCCTGAAGAATGCTACGCTTCATTATGACGGCAAGAATGGCACCGTGTCTATTTCCTGAGCTCGTGAAAGCAATTTTCTCTAGCACGGTACAATCACTATTTGAGTGATGCAATGAGCATTCGCTATAATTTCATCCGCACAAAACCGAAAAACGGCAATGCGTTACTTTCTATGTGGTATTGTTAAATATTGGTGCCGCCCGTGATTTACTGGGCATTAGTGAAATTATATGGCCTTTGATGATCCAATTGTTTGGGTTCTCATTATAGCTGTCGTGGTTTTCCTATTCGGCAGTAGCAAGATACCTCAATTCGCGAGATCTATTGGTCAGGCGAGAAAGGAATTCGATCAAGGATTCAAGGGTATTTCCAACGAGATAATGGCGCCGGGTTCAGCACAGTCTCAGGCGCAGCAGTCAATGGCAAATCCAACCTCTCTCGCCACAGTTGCTCCTAGCCTGCAGGCAAATCAGCCTGTCGCTCAACCTTCTTCAGATCCATTGATAACTGCCTGCAGGAATGAAGGGATCGATACTACTGGGAAGACTAAAGAACAGCTCGCATCAGAGCTGGCCTGGAAACTCAACAAGAAATGAGCATCTAGAAGCGGCCTGCACTGGGAGCCCGCGACGTGTGTCGCGGAGACTACAGCAGTTTACTTGAAATTATACACGGCGATAGCGCCTCGAGGTAAACCTTTACAGCGATTGTTTCGCAGTCGAGAAAAGAAGAAAGTCTTCCATGAAAGGAGAAAGGCTCTACTCAAGGAAATATGGAGCACAAATTTTCACGGTTGAAAAGAAATGGCAGGACCACTAGACGGATTGAAAGTTCTCGACCTATCGAGAGTGATGGCCGGGCCCTACGCATCGATGCTCTTGGCAGATTACGGGGCCGACGTGATCAAGATAGAGGAACCGGGCAAGGGAGATGAAACACGGACATGGTACCCGCCCAAGATTGACGGAGAGGCCGCCTACTATCTTAGCGCAAACAGAAACAAGAAAAGCATCACGATAAATTTGAGGTCGTCCGAGGGACTTGAGATATTCAACAAACTGGCTGAAAAGTCCGACATAGTTCTGGAGAATTTCCGGCCGGGAGTAACAAAGAAACTCCATGTAGATTATGGCAGTGTTGCAAAGATAAACAAGAAGATAATCTACTGCTCCATTTCTGGATTCGGGCAGACTGGTCCGTACTCTAACCTACCTGGTTACGACTTGATCGTGTTTGCGATGGGCGGCATAATGAGCTTCACCGGCGAAGCTGGGAGACCGCCTGTTAGGGTTAACGTTCCTATCGCCGACATGGGTGCGGGAGTCTTTGCAGTGACGGGGATACTTGCTGCCCTAAATCATAGGGAGAAGACAGGAAGGGGTCAATACATAGACGTCTCCATGCACGATGTTCAAGTTTCTTACCTCAGTCACCAGGCGATGAACTACATTGCCACGGGCGATAATCCAATGAGAGCGGGATCGGCACACGCAAACCTTGCACCGTATCAGGCGTTTGAAGCGAGTGATTCATACTTTGTTTTAGGCGTGGGAAACGACAAACTGTGGGGCGATTTCTGCAGGAAGATCGGAAAAAAGGAGCTGGTGGATGACGCAAGATTCCGAACAAACCCTGAAAGAATG
>DAHVAI010000423.1 GCA_027314685.1 Nitrososphaerota archaeon
ACAACTACACCATTAGGATAACAGGAGCGATCTAGTACGGAGAACGATTGCCATCGGGAGATGCGTTTCTGCGACTGTTTGCCTCGTTCCTTGCACGGATGAACCTAATGACTACTGGCAATAGGAAGATTATCAGGAGACCCTCGAAGACATCAGAGAACATCGCGACTAGCAGCGAAATGACTGCGATTCCTACAATTGCTATGGTAATCATTCTCTGCTCTTTCTGGGATTGGCCCATGGGCCCTGCCTTGAACGGATTCCCGCCTCGCGAGAAATTGTCTGACTTTTTGTAAGACTTGTAATAATCACGTCTTTCGAATCGTGATCCGCCATTTCTGTGCTGGATCACTATGAATCCCGTCACTAGAAGCACTGCTAGCAATGCGAAAATACCAACAATGGCGAAAGTGATCATGTCGGCCAAGGCAATGCTCCCGAGAATAATACCTCGATATTGCGTAAAAGCTTTTCCGGTATTTTGAATCCGAAGGCTAAAAAGGCAGAATTTACAATGAATAGGGAGAGTTTCAAATGTGGAAGTTATTGCAGACAAATTCGGAGTCCAAATCTTTGCGGAATCCTCTTCTCCTAGTTTGCCTTTCAACTTCTAACCCGGAGTACAAGCTTCTATACTCCCAAGGCAAGGAGCTCGGTAGATTCTTGCTACGAAAACTCGACTTTGAGCAAATCGCAGCGTTGTATTCTTCGGGCCTTCCGCCTGAGGTGAAGGTCTCTAATTCCGGTGTCGCGACTCTAGCTTCCAACAATTTCTACGTCTATCATGGAACAACTAGGGATTTCGTTCTTCTTGCGGGCCACTCCTCTCCTATCGAAGACCAGTATGAGTACGGGGAGACAGTACTAACATATGCAAAGAATTTGGGAGTGAAAGAAATTGTCTCGTTCGGAGCCCGATGGACCGAGACTGTAGCTCCGCCTCTTGAAAAACCTAGGGTAACTGGATTTGCGAGTGATGAAGAAGGAACGAAGCGATTGGAAGAGGCTGGTGTTCAACTCCTGAGAAATGAAGCTGCGTATTATTTTGCAAACATCATAGTATCTCAGTCAGGACTCTATGAAATGAGAGGATTCAAGTTCTCGGTTGATCACGGAGAGCCATTACCCAACCCAAAGTCTCTGATCGCATTCTTGGGAATACTTGAAAGAATGTTCGGTTTGAAGATCGACTACTCTGATCTCTATTTGCAGGCAAGAGAGCTAGACGAGTCGATGAGAAAGGCTGCTGTTGATGGTATCGACGAGGATGGCCACAAGGATTCGCAAAACGATGACATTTATCGCTAGTCTAGAAGTTTAGTGTCTGACAATCCGCAGTTGGAACACTTCAGCCTGATTGAAGAAGGTTTTCTGGAAACCTCCGACATGCTTTCCCCGCAACAAGGACACCTTTCCGACATACTGGTTTCTGATGAGAATACAGAAATGAAAAGTGTAGAGGGGACTACCTCTACTCAGCTAGCCTATTGGGCTCATCGGGCTGTTTTCGTACGGCGATTGCTTTCTGACGAGGTCCTGCTTTGAGTAAGGCTTTACTTTGCTCATAGCTTCTGAAAAGTGCTTCTCGGAGATCTCTAGCTCCTTGAGCTTTGCTTTCACCACGTCGCTCCCCCTGTACTTGTCAATGTACTCGCGAATTGCGAGAGTTGACGCGGTATCTACCACTGACTGAATGTCGGCCCCGCTGTATCCCTCTGTCTTTTTCGCGAGCTCTTCGACGCCAACGTCTTTCGCAAGAGGTCTTCCGTTGAGGTGTATCTGCAGTATCTCCTTCCTTGCTTCGAGGTTTGGCACGCCCACGTAGAGCAGTTTGTCGAATCGTCCCGGCCTCAGCAGAGCCTGGTCAATCATATCTGGTCTGTTCGTCGCCCCGACAATCACTACATCTCTTAGTTCCTCAAGCCCGTCCAATTCCGTCAGGATCTGGCTCAGGACCCTTTCTGTCACTTGGCTTTCACCGGCAAAGGATCCTCTCGTCGGAACCAATGAGTCAAGCTCGTCCATGAACACGACGCAAGGCGCGGACTGTCTTGCCTTGTGGAATATCTCTCTGACACCTCTTTCTGATTCGCCGACCCATTTGGATAAGAGCTCAGGTCCCTTTATGCTAATGAAGTTAGCCTCGCTCTCGTTTGCAACCGCCCTTGCTAGCAGGGTTTTCCCAGTGCCTGGAGGACCGTAGAGAAGTATGCCCTTTGGAGGTCTTGTCTTCGCATATTCGAAGACGTCCCTGTACTTCAGTGGCCATTCAACAGCTTCCTGCAATTCTTCTTTGATCTGCTTCAAGCCGCCGATGTTCGACCACTTTACATTCGGCACTTCCACGAGAACCTCTCTCATGGCAGAAGGTTCGACCTCGGTCAGAGCTGATAAAAAGTCGTCCATCTTCACGATGATCTTGTTCAAGATCTCCGCAGGGATCGACTTTTTCTCTAGGTCAATTGAAGGGAGCACGCGCCTCAGCGACCGCATTGCAGCTTCCTTTGCTAGTGATTGAAGATCCGCGCCTACGAATCCATGTGTAGTCGATGCTAGCTTCTGGAGGTCTACGTCATCATCCAGAGGCATTCCTCGGGTATGAATCTGTAAGACTTCGAGACGCCCTGTCTGGTCTGGCACGCCTATCACAATTTCCCTGTCGAACCTTCCGGGTCTTCGCAACGCCGGATCTATCGCGTTTGGTCTGTTTGTTGCCGCAATCACGACGACCTTACCCCTTGACTCCATTCCATCCATTAGGGCAAGTAACTGGGCGACAACCCGTTTCTCGACTTCACCAGTAACCTCTTCGCGTTTCGGAGCTATACTGTCTATTTCGTCGATGAAGATTATGCTCGGAGCGTTCTTTTCAGCATCTTCGAAGATCTGGCGGAGTCTTTCCTCGCTCTCACCGTAATACTTGCTCATTATCTCCGGTCCTGATAGGCTGACAAAATGAGCATTCGATTCGTTTGCAACTGCCTTCGCTAGCAGCGTCTTTCAAGTTCCTGGAGGGCCGTGCAGTAAGACACCCTTTGGAGCTTCAATTCCCAGCCTTTCGAACAATTCCGGATGTTTCATGGGAAGCTCGATCATCTCACGAACCTTGACGACTTCGCCTCTGAGGCCGCCGATGTCTTCGTACGTGACTCTAGGTAGGTTTCTCAGGGCTTTTGCAACTTCTTCGCTGATGATAATCTCTGTTCCTTCGTTTACGATGACTGCTGCCGCACTCGGTTCTATCTTCGTGACAACAAGATCAATCCTGCGGTTCATCACGCTGATAGCAATCTCGTCGCCCTTTCCAATTACGCGGCCTTCGAGCAACTGCCTGAGATACTCTTCACCGCCTGAGATTCTCAATGGCTCTGTGGGTGCAAGAGTAATTTGCTCTGCGTATGCGACTTCGATTTTCTTTGCTGTGATCTTGTCGTCGATCCCCACGCCGGCATTGTTCCTTGTGCTACCGTCAATCCTGATGATTCCCTTCCCGGCGTCAGTTCCCTGCGCGGGCCATAGCAGCGCGTATGTCTTTTTCCTTCCCTGAATCTCAATGACGTCGCCAGTCATCCAGCCTTTGTTCGAAATAACGTCTGGGTCGACCCTAGCGATTCCTCTACCCACGTCTCTTGTCTGCGCCTCTGCAACTCTTAACTCAATTTCTGTTTCATTCTTTTTTGGCATAATCTACGCTACCTCAATTTTTGAAAAAATATACTCACTAGAAGAAAGGGGAGAAAGTGTATCTAGTCCACCCTGACGCTGACGCCCTTTGGCTTTGCGGGCGATTTCATCTTCAGCTTAACTTCGAGAACACCGTTGTTGTACGATGCCTTTGTCTCTCCTGCGTCGACAGGCTGCTCTAGCGGTACCTCGGTATCATAGTTTCTGTCCTTGTTTTGCGCCTTTATTGAAAGCGAGTTGTCCCGGACTAGAAGCTGAATATCCTCCTTCTGGACACCAGGCATCTCGGCTACGACCTTTAGGACGTTCTCCTTGTCATCAACCAGAGTCTCGACGAATGGTTCTCTTGAGCCGAGCTCGAAGGTGCCACGCCTTGTCGGCCTAACGTTCCCGAACTCCTTCACATGTGGCTTGCCGTCCGGTCCCACGTTTACCTGGTAACCGTAGTATATCGTGTTCGGGTTGTGCTGTAGGTCTCCTTCCATTGAGGTTGCTGCCTTCCACATGCTATTCAGCATCTCATCAATGTCTCTAAAGCCGAAGCTGAACCCAAAGTTAAATGGGTCCGAGTGATCTGCGTCTTCCTCGTCTTTTCTGTTTCTGTATCTCCAACTCATATCCATACACCACGTTAGTAACTATAAGAGAGTAACCTCTTACTTAAAAAGGTTCTGAATGTGCAATAACGATTGATGTCTAGACGACTCTTGGCCAATTTTTTTGCTCCTCTGGAGTTGGGAGCGCAAACGAGCTTTCCTGTTCATAGTTATGGCGTACCGCTCCACCTGGTTGTCATTGGTGATTCAAAGATGAAATTCTAACTAACAAGATTTCTTGCGCCTTTATTAGCAGACGCTTTCCATTTTAGAGCGGTGAATTGATTATGGCAACCACACAGATAAGAAAAGTAAGGACATATCCTGCACCCGCACCTCTTTCAACGACGACCGACCTGACTGCCAAAGAAGCTGAAGCAGTCACAGAAATCGTGAACCCTCTCATCGCGGACGCATTCGCACTGTACGTAAAGACGAAGAACTATCACTGGCATCTTTTCGGATCGCATTTCCGTGACTATCACCAGCTGTTTGACGAGCAAGCAGAAGCAATTCTGGACTCGGTTGACGAGATGGCTGAACGAGTCAGGAAAGTGGGCGGAACAACGCTCCGTAGCATTGGACACATCAGTCAACTACAATCTATCGAAGATGACAATAGCGATTTTCTCCCAGAAGATGACATGATCAAGCGTCTGCTGGCGGACAACGATCACGTCACAAAGAAAATCAGGTATGCGATCACAGTCTGCGACAAGAACCGAGATTCCGCTACGAGCAACCTGCTTCAGGATATTCTCGACAAGACAGAGAGGCGCAAGTGGTTCCTGTTCGAGGTAGCACAGAATTCAAAAAACAAAGAAAGCTAAACTGATAAGACGCCCCTCGCTCAAAGAACTTCATGCCACTAGACAGCGGACTGAAGGGTCAGAGAGTACTAGTCACCGGTGCAAGCCAGGGAATAGGGTTTGGAGTAGCGAAAGCTTTCCTAGAGGAAGGCGCGCGAGTAATCATCAATTCTTCGAACAAGGATGGACTTGTCAAAGCAAGAGATCAGCTATCTGGCATCGGAGAGGTGTACTCGGTCGCTGCGGATATTTCAGACAAATCCGGGATAGAGAATCTTGTTTCAGAGACCATGCGGATTCTAGGCGGAATTGACACGCTCGCGTACTCTACAGGATCGCCAGCGCCGGGAGTGTTCATGGAAAAGAACTACGAAGAGTGGGAAGGTGCAGCCAAACTCCTAACGATAGGCCCCGCTTACCTTGCACGCAAGGTTGCTGAAGTCATGATCGAAACCAAGACGCGCGGAAGAATGGTGCTCTCTTCATCGACTGCGATTAGGGAACCAATCCCAAACATTGCATTGTCCAACGTCTGCAGAGTCGCGATCTACGGATTGGTAAGGATGCTCGCAAGGGAGCTGGGACCCAAAGGAATTCGAGTCAATGGAATCATGCCAGGCAGGATAAAGACTGGCAGGATTGACTCTCTGGCATACAATCTTGCGAAGAACAAGGGAATCTCTCAAGAACAGGCGTTCAAGGAATTGCAAGCTGATATTCCAATAGGTTATATCGGCTCAACCGAAGAAATTGCGAAATCCTTTGTCTTTCTTGGAAGTGATCTCTCTCCATACGTCACGGGTGCGATGCTTCCAGTTGACGGCGGTCTGCTCAAGTCTATTGGATAAATTCTCGTTCTGTTGAAACCATAGTTTGCCTGTGGGATTTCGAGTAGAGAAAATAGACCATCAAGACAGAGACTAGTGTTGCCCCGATTGCAAAGATGAACAAACCCGGAGATCCGTAAGCTGACTGGAAGACCCCTCCGGGAACGGGTCCAAAGCTCCATAGCGTTGAATTTATCATGGCAAAGAAGCCCAGGTATTCTCCCTTCCTGTTCGCGGGAGCCATCTTCGTCACCCAGCTAAGCATTTAGGGGCTGAGCAGCGCAAACCCTGTCGCGTAGATAATTCTTGCGGGGATCAGGTCAACCCAGCCTGCGGCAAACATGTAGACAAACAGAGAAAGCGTCACGACAACCGAACCTGAAAGGTATGATCTGATCTCGCCGAATCTATCTACGGACCTTCCAAGATGCGTTCCCAACAACGCGGTACTCCAGAGGCCTGCTACTCCGACTAGGCTGACTTCAAAGTTGCTTGCGCCAAGAAGCGATGCATAGGTTCCAAAGAAAGCGGTAACCGCGCCGGTACCAAGAGTGCGTATCGAGGTTGCAACTGAAAACATCGCAACACCCCTCATTTCTTTTAGTGGCTTTCTCGCTTCCGACTTTGGAAGCTGCTGGTTTGGGACTGCAAAGATCACGAGTAGTAAGGTCCCAACCATCAGAAACCCGACCATGTAGAAAATCGCGTCCAGCCCGAAAAGCTGAGAGATGACGCCTGCTGCCAAAATTCCAGCTCCGGCTCCTGCGGACCCAACCGCGTTCACGAAACCGTAGCCTCTTCCCCTCTGCGCGATGGGCGTAATGTCTGCAACAAAAGCCTGAAGCGATGTCTGTCCGAATGTGAGTATTGTCTCTCCGATCAGGAAAAAGGAAGTGACTGCAAAAAAGTTGTGGAGAAATGGGATCAAGACAAAAAAAGGGAGACACAAACCTTCAGCCAAGAGAAGAAGTGTCCTGCGGTTTCCCAGTCTGTCTGAAACCCTTCCAGCAAGCGGGCTTGCAAGGCTTGCCGCAACATAAGCAATCGAGAAGGCAGTCAATCCCTCAGCGATGGTTGCATGAGCTCCCTGGACTGCATACAGAACGAAATAAACTGTGAAAAGACTGGAACGATTGTTGGAGAGAAGCTGGTAAATTGAGAGTGCAATCATTGCGCGACTTGCCAAATGAGAGACTCCCCAGTAAGGAGGAGAGTTCAAAATGAAGTATGTAAATGCAGGCGCTTTTTCGCGAGATTTCTGATTTTGGCGAAGCTTCTCGGTTACAAGACGGGTTTACAACGAAGCAAAAATACGCTTAAAGAAGCGCCTCTTTTCAAAACAGATCATGACGAGCGTTGCCATTACAACTAAACCAAGCATCGACCAGTTCATCGAGCTTGTTCGTAGCCGTAGAAGCGTGAGAAGTGGGTATCTTGAGGATAAAGACGTCCCTGACGAGTTGATAATGAAGATAATCGAGGCTGCCCGTTGGGCGCCTTCGGGCGGAAACGGACAGCCGTGGGAATTCATAATTGTGCGAGACAGAGAGACCAGACATAAAATTGCCGAGCTTTTCCAAAGACAACTTGTCGAGAAAGGGGAGATTCAGGCGGCGAGTGGAAAACCTGGGAATTTCAGTTCCGGGGCGGGATTCAAGAACGCGCCGGTGCATATAATTGTATTAGGTGATCAGCGAGTTTCGAAATCGTATCCTGTCAGGACAGCTCTTGAAAAGTCTGATTCGCATTTTTTCTCGAGTCTTGCAAATGCGTCGATAATCATTCAGCTTGCCGCGGAGTCTCTAGGGCTGAGTACGCAGTGGCTTAGCGACGTGTCTTCTCTCTGGTTGTCTGTGATGGTGAAAGAGCTTCTGGGCATACCTCAAAATTTGCACGTTTACCATTTGATACCGATCGGCTATTCGAATAATAGGCCTGATGCGCACTACAGGCGACCGATTGAGGAGATGGTTCATCGAGAGAAATATGACACGTCGAAATACAGATCAGACGAAGAATTTGACCGGTTCGTCATGCAACACACCAGGCGAAGCAAGGAATACAAGCTATAGCGACCGGATTCGATGTCTCCGAATATATTCAAGCTACCTCGAAAGATAATCTGTATCAGATTCTCAAAAGTTTCCGAATGTTTCCTTCGAAAATTCGGTTTTCGTCTTCTGAAGAAAGCTTCAGGCTTCGCACCTTGTCAGGGTATGATGCTAGCCTTGATCTCCCACCGTCGGGTCCCCAAGGATAGTCTGTCCCGAATACCACGCTCTCAGAGCTAAATGTCTCTATACAGCATTTAATAGCTGCTGCACTCCCACCAACCGCCGTGTCATAAAAGAAGTTCCTGAAGTAATCAAGGACGGATGGTTTCAGAAGGCGTGTGGGGGCTTGTTCCTGCTTTGATATTGTCTTTCCATCATAAGATTCGGCGAGCCGGCCAGCAAGGTAGGGAACCATCCCTCCGAGGTGGTGTGACACAACTCTCGCCTTTGGATACTTTTCCACGATTCCCGACATGATCAATCTGGTCAGAATAAGCGATGTCTCATAAGGCCAGCCTAGGACGTGAATCAGATCGTATTCGTCTTCATACTTCCTAAACTGGTGCGATGGCGGATTGGCAGGGTGTATGTAAATTGGAACGTCTAGGTTGTTTGCCTCTGACCAAATGAACTCGAATTTGTCTATGGATTGTTCACTTACATTTGAGAGAACTGAAAAGCCCTTCAACCCCAGATCGCGCACGGCGCGTCTCATCTCAGAAGCTGCGACCTTTGAATCTATATTGATCGGAATGGCACCGATTGAGAAGATTCTCCCTTTCGATTTGCGCATCATGTCGGCCATTCCGTCGTTGAAGACTCTGCAATAATCGAGGAGCTCGACGTCTTTGATCGGGAGCAGGTTTGGATCCAGTGATGGTTGTGGGGTCGCAACCTCGTAGTCAATCTTGTACTTGTCAAGATCCGATAAGCGTTTTTCTAGATCATGGAGATGAGGTGTTCTTTCTACGGCTGGATGCTTCTTTACCTCGAATTGCCTTACCGCTCCAGAGGGAGCTTCTTTCAACTTGTGCAAGTACGTGTCGGGTGCAAAGTGGGTATGACAATCTATGATGGCCAAATCAAGTCACCACAAATCTATTTTCGAGAACGAGGTCAAACTTGGCCTCACCGATCAAACCTCCGGCGCAACCCATGTTCCAATGACGTTTCCGCGCGTGACAGGGAGAACCAGATTCGAGGGATGTTCTGACGAGTGGAATATTGTGATCCTGGCAGGTTTCTGCCTCTTGATGTGTTTGGTTGCAAGCGATTCTGAAGTCGTAGAAGCTGCATCTTCCCAGCTCGATATCTTTAGGGCAATCTTGTGCCCGAACTTGAACATGTTCGCTGTGGGCACAAGCCCGATGTTGAATTCGTAGACCTTGTTTGGCTCAAGCGGGACAGATCGGTTGTGGGGATGGTATGGTTCCCAGGGCCTTGATTTTGACTTGTCAACTTCACGCTGAGATCCTCTCAACCATCCTCTTGTGAGAACCTTTTCCCTGCCATCTGGGTCAACGTCTCTAAGGCTGACAAACCATAGGACCTCTTGATCCGTAGTCGAAGCATAGAGATTCAGGACAATCGGTCCGATGACTTCAACCCCGTCAACTATTTTCGGGGAGTAGTATTCTAGGTATCCTCTGCTCCAGGGAGAGTCATCGTAGGAATCACCCCCTTCGTTCACTCGAAGTTCGTGCTCGGATAGCTCAGATCTTTCATGGAGGTAGAACGGTAGCCAGACTGTTTCTGGCAGCGGCCAATTCGACGAACTTTTCCATTCGCCGCTTCCCATCACGTAAACGTTGACCGGCGGGGTCTTCATCACTCCGTTTTCGATTCCTTTGAGCCAGTAGTCGAACCAGCGGAGCGATTCGTACTGGAGCTGGTGCAGCGGGCGGTCGAGTGGAACGGGAGGAGAAATTGTCAGCTTCTTTGGGGCGTCGATTTCTTCCCAGCTCCGGAAGGAACCGGGCAAGTGGAGACCGTACACGGCCCAGTCTGCTCCCACATAGCTCGGAACCTTAATAGGGGCATGGTCGGTGGTGCGTTCTTCCCAGAATGCGTTGTAGTACTTGTTGAGAACTACGTCGACGACTATTGGATTCGTTCCTTCGTCAGGGTTCTTGAGAGCCTGGACAACCTCGGGAATCTGGTTGATCTCAGGATCGTTCAGGGCATCCTGAATTGCCTTTGCGAACTCTTGCACGCTCATGTAATTGCGAGTCAGAACTTGTAACCGCGGTCGATCAATCAGGGTTCGCCAGGTTCCTGAGTAAAAGTGGAATATGCCTCCGTGGTAGTGGCTGTGTCTGTACGGATCAGTGTAGGCCCAAGGTGCGAAGATGCACTTTAGATGAGGAGGGTTGAGCGAGGCAACTCGCTTTTGTGCTATAGCAAAGTAAGACACTCCGAACATTCCCACATTTCCATCGCACCAGTTTTGAGCGGCGATCCATTCTATGACATCGTAGATGTCCTGGACTTCTTGCTTTCCCAAAAAGTCATACTTTCCCTCTGATAGTCCGGTTCCTCTCACGTTGCAAATTATGTGAGCGTAGCCTCTTTGGGCGTAGAACAAAGAGTCTCCAGATTCGTAAGGGCCATTTGCTTTTTCGGGCCCACCTCTCGTCGAGCCAGCAGTCGAAGGAAAGAAAGGAACTGTTTTGATCGCTGGGGATTGATCTGGATCGTATGGATGAATGCCAAGTATTCCTGGGACTCTCCCGGAGCTCTTGGGCCGAACTATCGTCGCATTTA
>DAHVAI010000425.1 GCA_027314685.1 Nitrososphaerota archaeon
CCAACGCGTCGGCGAGTCTGCGAGGGAACCATTCTGGAACAATTTGTAGCCAAGCTGTACCAAAACACCTTGGCCTTTGAGTATTGATTCGCTTTCAACGAGTCCGAAGCTGAAAGGGAACCTGTACGTCATGTTGTTTTCATTAAAGAGGTACGCGTAGGACAAGATTCCATGAGATACTGTTGTGTAAACGGCTCCGCCATTGGCAAAGTTGGTCGATGTGAGAGAATGGTTTGACATCTTTCCAATAGAGTCGGTATTATTCCAGACGTTATCGGTCAGAGCAACCGTGTTTGCGCTTGTTACAAAGTCAGGAGTATTCTGCACCCAGTACACATCTGAAAGCCCATCTGATCGGTTGACTATCAAATTTGCATTCAATTGGAGCGTCGCACCCGCTACGTTATCTCCATAAGACCCAGCGTTTGGGTTGTTTGCAAGTAGCGATGAAATATTTGCGACTCCGACGATTTGACTAGATCTTACTTCGTACGGAACAACATAGCCGGAATCATTCTTAATGCCAAATGAAGCAATCCCGGTAGGTTCCAGAGGATAAAGAGCTCCGTAGCTAAACGGCGTGTTCGGATATACTAGGTATCCATAGTTCACCGATGCTCTGAGTGAATATGCGTAGAACACGAGAAAATAGTGGCCATACGAAACTCTGACATCTTGATTGAACAAAGTTCCATTCTGGTACGTTATGGAGTTTGAAATTGGATCACTCTGTATGTTTTGGAAAGACGAAAACTGGTCTTGATTCATCAACGCGACGCTTATTGGGTTGTCGCTGGTGACGTTGTAGACAATCCAAGTACTATTGGTGAAAGAATCGATTTCAGTGAACTGGAAGTAGCCGGGACGCAAAGTGATAGATTGCTCCGGTGTCACTAGACCTGAGAAGGAGGAACTTCTGATCGAAATTGGCAAACACAAGAGACTCGGGAGCAACAACGCGCCCAAAGCAACAGCTAACACGCGTCTGGATTGCATCGTAGTCACTCCAAACTCAAGTATAGGAAAACAGAGTACGCAATCACGGTGAATATGTCTGAAATCGGCGAGTAAAAAGTGTCAATCGTAACGCTCCCAGTGATTAGAAGATGAAGTAGCGGATATGTCAGCATTCTATCAAGGAACAGTGCGAAGAGTACAACCAAGAGTCCGAGCATGAAATTCGCCCTCGTTTGAATGTACGACCTGGAATATACGACAATCAAAGATAGAAGAAGTGTGAGGCTTATGGTTGAGAGGATGATGTGAAACTGCAGATACTCGTAGATGTGCTCCTCAAAGAAGATTCCAGAAGGACCGAAAGGGCCACCAGGGAACTCTAATCGCAGGTTCATCGCCGATAGCGCTCCTAGGCCAAGCCCCACGAGCAGGATGACCGGCACTACAAGTCTGTGCTTCTTTTGAGACTCTGGCTGCACTTGGGGCGCCTCGCTCATTCTAATCTGCCCGGACCAGAACAGTCCACACTATCACGGAGTAATGTCATTTGCTCGGTGGTCTATTATTCTCTTTCCAAAAACTATCCCAAATTGGTGCTGAATGCTGAATGCCAAACAGAAATATAGGTGATAGTAGGATCACTCTACCATGCGCATAAACGAGCATCCAAAGATGGCTCTGGCTACCTTGGTGGGTGTCTTTGTTCTGGTCTTCACTCTCTCCATCTACTTCTCAAGCCAGTCAGCTGCTAGCCAGCAGTTACAGGCAGCGCAGATCACTGTCTCCACGAGCGGAAACGTGCATATAGTTTATGTTCAGTACAACGGCTACTGCAACGTGACTTATGTCAGCGGCTCAAGCTATGTGCATTGGGACTGCATATACAATCACTAGCTAAAATACAATGGATCTGAGTAGCGCAATCTCTTCACAAACCTCTTTGAA
>DAHVAI010000427.1 GCA_027314685.1 Nitrososphaerota archaeon
CTCCACTTGTATTGGTTCCCGCAAATTTTGTGCTTCGTTATTCTGATGGGATTCCATGGATGGCTCGGCAATTTCCCCGCTTTGCTTCGGCGACTTTCTGGCGCTAGGATTTCGCTTGAGTACTACGTGCACTCTAACATCAGGATCTGCTGAAGGATCCGGCTGCAATTGCAGTATCAACCCTGCAAATTGCGACCAATCTCATTAGAGACTTGTGGATTGGGGATACGAATTTGCCGCTAGGGCCACTAAACCTGTAGCTCTAGTTACTAGCTATCCCAAATGAAACGAGTGATCCCGCCAAGAGGCAATTTGAGACAAGAACCTCCATTATTGGAGAATCTGTTACCTGACCACGAGCTAATCCCGGATTCGAAGTACAATATCATACTCCTAAAATATCCACACGTAGTAATTAACACTCGTGTCTAGGGTACGCTCTCAAAAGCTTTGAAAAAGCAGATAGTTAAAAGCTACTTGGAGGGGCTGGATGAAGATGAGATCTCGAAGAATCTGGCATCCAAGGGCATCGAGCTGGACCTGGCCGCCCTGCGTTCAAGCATCGAAGAATTTGAATCAGGCATCCAGAAGAGTGGGGTAGAGAAAGCCGGCGAAGCGCTCGGAGTCAGCCGAGTCGCAAACGAGCTCGGAGAAGTTGCCAAATTCAAGCGAAAGAATGGTATCGAGCTCGAAGAAATGCTTCAGGGTGCCAAGGTCGCAAGGGTGCTAAAGAGCTACCGCGTCGGTATCCCCGAACTAGACGTTTTTATTTCGACTGCCTATTCCAGAGCATCTCGCGAGAAGTTGACTCCTGAAGCTCTTGTCGCTCAGATTTCTTCCCTTGAAGTTTTGGAAAAGAAGTACGATGTGAGCTTTGACGAGCTCAAGTCGCAGTACGAAGCGCTAGGAAAAGATATCAAGACAAAGCTTGCCGAAAAAGGCAGCATTGAAGAGCAGATAGATGAGCTCAAGAAGCAAAAAACGGAGCTCCTGGCACAGAACAAGGTTGATGAAGCAAGACTAGAGGAGTTTCAGAGTACTCGCGAGACACTTCATTCGATGGGGCTCGATCCAGACGATCTAGACTCTGTGAAAACTTTTCTCCTCGCGCTGAAGGGTCAAAACTTTGATCCGGCAATAGTAATTTCAAGGATAAATCATATCGAGGATTTGCAAAAGGAGAAATCGTTTCTTGAGCAGGAAACAAGAGCTGCAAACGACGAGCTTCACTGGAAGCGAGCACTTCTTGCTGAGCTAAAAAATCTCCAGGAAACAAACATGAGCGTCCAGCAGGTGGACGCGATCCAGAAGATTGTGGTGAGAATTGCCGCTGACAGAGGAATTGAGAAGAGCTCAGCCTACTCTCAATTTCACGAAGACATTGTGAAAAACTACGACTCTGTTCTCGGCTTGAGCTCGGTCATTACAAAGCTTCAGAGGGAGCAGAATGATATAGAACAGCAAGCAGCGAAGAGAGCACGCGAGCTCGAAGAGGAAGAAGCCAAGCACAATGAGAAGCTAAAGAAAATTGAAAATATGTATTCCAAGATATCATCTCAAATTGAAGATTACAACAAACTAGCGGAGATTGGCGTCGACGCAAAGACTATCCAAAGGTGGAAGGAGGTTATTGAATCTTCGGGACTTGACCCTGCGAGCGTGGAATTGCAGCTCAAGCAGTATTCCAACCTACAGGATTCCGAAAGGAAAATCATGGATGAGATAGAGATTCTAAAGGCCCAGGCCGCCTCATTAAACGAGAACGTTGCAACTCTGGAGAGAGAAAAGAAGAGCATCGAATCTTCGATCAAGACAATGAACGACGTTGCTCTATCACAGATAGATTCGGCTAGCTCGAAGATAGCTTTCTCAATCTCTGCTTTGAACGAAGACGCAAAGTCGAAGTTGACCCAGTTGAGCGAGGAAAGTCAAAGAGCGCTGAACTATCAGCGCGCATCATTCGAACAAGATACGCGGAAGATGCTGGAACAATCTGGCGAGAACCTGAAAGCTACGGTATCCAAGCTTGGTTCTTCCGTCGAAGAGTTTGCTACTCGCATGAAGAATGTGATCGACGAGGCGACCCCACAACTCAAGACTGTCTCTGCTGCGCTAGAAGCCGGCGAGCAGCTTGGCAAGTACAAGAACATACTTCCATTACTTGAACTCATGGACGAGAAGAACGTCAGTGAGTCTCAGGCTTTGATTGCTATGTGGAACGTGTCCAACCGATTCAAGGCATGGGTTGCCGAACACTACAAGTCAAAGCCCGATATATCTGCGACAGTCTCAAAGCTCGTTGACCAGATAAACGAAGAAATGCAAAAGAGCACACAAATGGCTTGACTTCAGATAAATCTCAAGAGATCGCCCACCTTGTAGAGAGGGTGGCAAAGGCAGATCAAGAGTTTGGATCTGACCTGCTCACGACCGCAGAGAAGCTACTCTTGCAGAAACTAACTCGCGGCAGGGGATCCCAGCTGGATTCAATACTGGGTTTGATGCAGAATATTAAAGGGAAATCCGAGAGTTCGCAGATCTCTGGTGAGAATATGTCAGATCGTGGCACGTATCTTGCCAGAGGATTTTCAGCGGCGGTAGAAATGCTCGAAGGAATGGATTCGCAAGGACTGTCTGATATGATCGCACTCTTGAGGGATACCGGCGGACCGGAGCCAATAGATGCGGATGCAGACCTGCCTGTTGCAAACGTAGTTAGTGTCGAGCCTTTGCCGCACGTTGTTTCCTGCTTGAAAGCGGCAAGACTAAAGTCGATGCAAAAAGCACTCTACAACAAGTTTGGTCCCGGCGCGCATCAAAAACTCTACAACGCTGGCGAGATTTATGGGAAAAGGATAGCCCTTGATTTCAAGAACAAAAATCCCGGTCTCGAGAAAACGATAAGAGAGATTGAACGAGTTACCAAATTAGCTGGTTGGGGCGAAATTTCATTTCACAGAGTGGATGCCCGAAGGATTGAATGTACAATCAAAAACACGGTTTTTAATTACACGATGGATGAAGCCAAGAATTCATGTTACTTTGCATCAGGAATCGCTGGTGGCATTATTTCTGCGTTGCTTCCCAAGGTGGGGCATTTCGTAGCAAGTGAATCAGAGTGCGTTTCTGACGGCTGCGGCCACTGCAAGTTTGAAACAATCGCAGAGTGATTACGCCGGAGCTTGGCATGGAGACTGGCCCTCGATGCTGGAATTGTGATATTATAATTCATTTCGCCTGATCTATGTCAGTGTGTGCGAAGAAGCTGCGAAAATTTATCAGGAGCTTAGAGAGCAGGGCATAATCATAGACGATTTCAATAACAGTTGCCTCGATCGTAAAGTCCATCGATGACTAGTTGTTAACACACTAGACGAGCAAGATTCAGATATATACGAGGGCTCCGAGTAAACAAGTGGGAATTCAACTCTGAAACTTGTCTAACTCTGAACCACAACTCCAGATCCTGATCTCTTTTCAAAGCCAAATCTCCTTCTACCAGATGGGCGACAAGAGATCACCGTTTCATATTCTTTGTGTGCTACGAGTGATCTAGAGATAGTTTAGCAAAGATCGTTGTGCCGAACTCTAGTTAAACCTTGGAATTTCGGACAAACCTTCCGTTGGACATGGGGTACTCGAGCGGCGTCAGGCGGGACATTTGGCGCGAGTCGAAAATGGACCAATCCTTCTTCATCGACTTGGTAGTTCCGCAAACGCTCCAGCGGAGTTTCCAGGTATGTTTTCTCTCCTTGCTCCACGAGGGCTTTGGCCTGTTCTTCTGAAGACATATCTTCCATGCCTTCTTTGAGTGAAAGCAATTGCACTCGCGGCAGAAGCTCAAGTCAAACCTCTGGTGGCTCTGGCACTCCTTCGTTATGAACTCATATATCGGATCCGCGTGTGGCTGGGCGCACTTTTCGCCCAATCCTGCTCCACACGCACGAGAGTGATGCGTGGTCAGACAAAAAGCGCAAAACTCCTTTCCTATTTCCAGTTGTAGTCGCTCGTGCCATCTGCCGCAGTGCCTGCACAATACGACGCCCTTTTGGCCAGGATCCGTCTCAAATGACGGTTTTCCGTCGTCTTTGAACAACAGTGTTTCTGTGGCCACGATTTTTCACCAGATTCGGGAAAAATCAACGCGCTAGATGATTTAGACTTCTTGAGCAGGCCAGAATTGAGACAGTAATTTAGTTCTGGAATTCGGCAAAATTCTCCGCCATAGGAGACTTAACACGTCCCTTTCTCCAGTTTCTACCACAAATACTCTGATTGACTGGGCGATTCTCGGCCTTGGTCCCAACTACGGTATAGTCTAGTAGCGGAACTAGTATCCTTCTCCATGTGCTTTCCTCGGGTCTCTTTCCCAGAAGAGAGAGCAAAGTAGGCAACTGCGATTTCTGAAATCGAAACGACGGACTCAGTTCGAAATATCCCACCACTGATATTTCATAAACCGCCCCGCCTTCACCCTGCTAAATAGTACTAGAGCTGTCCAACGTCCACTAGTCTATGTTGAGATGAACCTAAACAGGGGTGCAAGAGGAATGACAAGTCCTTTGAGAAAACAGAAATCTCAACTAGAGAAAGCGCCACAATGTGCGATACTCCAAACACTATACACAACAGGAATTGAATCTCAGATCAATAGGACAACCACTTTGACAGCAGGTTGAACTTCAACTCGGGGCAATGATAAAATGCCATAGAGAATCTCGGGTCCTGTTTAACGCGAGCTTACAATTGCGTCTGATTCAACTCGTCTTTGCGCGATATTCTTTTTCGAGTTCTCTTACAAACACATCCATCTCTCCGTAAAAGACCCTCTTGACGAAATGCTTCGCCAGTGGCGAGAAGAAACTAGTTAGAAATCCTTTGGGTTCTATTCTTGTACGATATGCTAAAGTCGTCTCTGAACCATCGGAAGTTAGTACGTATTCCGATCTTGCATGCGCATCTTTCCCATCATATTCGGAAACCCACTTGTTTGGTCTTTCCAGGGAAACTTTGACGTCAAACGACATTCTCTTGAAGTACATTTCTTCTTCGTCGCGTAACACGATTGTTTCAGGAGTCCTTGAGATAATTTCTCTTGCCTTCAATGGTTTGACCAATTTGCTGTCATCGGGCGAAAGGTCAGTCCACCAGTCGAAAACGAATTCCTTTGGAGCGTCTATTGTTCGAGAGAAAGAAATTTCGAAGGTCATCTTGTCAGCTCACCACCAACCGTGCTAGTCAGTAGCCTGTGCGATATGTATCAGGTGACAGTCTGATCAACCCAGCTGACCACATTGTCGCAACAGACATAGTTTGTCTTCTTTACCCTGCCCTCTTGCGTAACTGAAAGAGACACGGGCTTTTGGCATTCGCGATGGTTTGCCGATCTGCAATTGTCGCAAATCAAATTTGTTCTCGACATGTATCTTCACTAGTGACTCTCGATTAACGAAAGAGAATTTCAAATATAATAACATAGAGCGACAACACGAATCTTGGTGCTAGATGCGGAGGGACTACTACTCACCAGAACAAGCAGGTTATCAAGTAGGAACTTTTCCAAATCAAGCTCTCAGAATAGGAAGTAAGACTATTCCAAACACCATGAAAAAAAATACAAGAAACGAAAGTAGTACGTAGAGACGGTCTTTCTCCCAAAGATAATTCAAAAAGAGCTCAAAAACTCTCAGCACTGGCGTTAGTATAAGGATAACAACTCCGAGAAGTATTATCGCAATTGGGTCTCCGGCTGTCAAGCCCGTGGCGATTTGATCGAGTCCAAAACTTGAGCTCGTCAACGTACTTATGCTTCCTGTAACGAAGTAAAGAACCGAACCAGAAACAACAAGTATGGACGACAGAATCACTCCAGTCCGGAGTGTTAGACTGATTATTCCTTCTAACTTCACGGCAGAAGACCCAAACCTTTCAGTATAAGCTCAATGCCCAGAGCTATCAGAACTAGAGTGAATATCTGACGTAATCTTCTGCTTAGCATCTTGTTCAGATATCTAGCGCCAATCAAGGATCCTATCATCACTCCCGGAATGGTAGATGCGACTAACAGCGGCTGTATGAACCCAAGACTCCAGTATAATCCACTGCTTGTTGCAGCCGTGACCCCGATCATGAAGTTGCTGGTAGCAGTGCTTATCTTAAACGGAAGCGCCATCATGAAATCCATCGCAAGAACCTTGAATGCACCAGAACCGATGCCGAGAAGTCCAGACATGAAACCAGCTACGACCATGCCTAGGACACCAAGCGGATATCGCTTCCCAACGTATGGAACATCTTGTTTCAGTGCCTGATCATAATACGTTCCGGTCAGTTTCAATTTTCTCGAGAACAGATCAGGTTTGACATTTTCTGGTAGCTCTTTCTGCATCTTTACAAAATTTGGAAAGGTCGAGAAAATTAATACGACTCCGAATATAGTTGATATCACCTGCAGTAGATTCAACCTCTCCATAGTGTATAGCGTCAGTGAACCAACAATAGCGCCCACCGTGGTACCTATCTCAAGCGATATTCCAACCCGCATGTTTGAAAGTTCGTCTTTCACGTAGGCTGAGGCCGAACCACTTGAAGTGGATATGGTCGATATCAGCGAAGTCCCCAGAGCGTACTGCAGAGGCACACCCAGAAAAAGGAAGAGGAATGGAGTGAGCACAACACCACCACCCAATCCAGTCAGTGAACCGAGAAGTCCTGCGAGTATTGCAGCGGCAAACACAAGTATTACGAATGTTGGTGTGATATCCACAATATATCAAAATCCTGTCTCTCATCTAATCTCTTTGAGATCCTTGGCGAATCGGCTTCGATTTTCAGAGAATTTAATGCTCGTTTAAGCTTTCGTTCTGTTATGCTTTAGTTGGATGCACACCATCTACTTGTGTCAAGACTAGCTGTCAAAGGATTGATCATGCTGCCTTGGCAATTTTCAGATAACCCATTCTTCCCTTTCGACGTTTCGGTATCGGAAGCTCAACTTGTCTATTGGGTATCTTCTATTAGGGTAGAGTATCGCTTCAGCATGCTCACCCTCTCTGTACATCGCGTCCACGAGCCTTCCCATCGAGTCTCCCTTCATTATTCCGCTTCCGCTTCCCCCGCCGCAGATTATCATCCCATTTTGCGCAAAGAGAAAAGGAATTGAATCCGCTGTGTGCATTGAATAATATCCCGCCCACATGTTCTTTGGAGCAAGGTTCTCAAATTCGGGAAGGTATTTCCGAACTATAGGATACACGTTCTTCTCGTAATAATCCGGCTCGGCTTTCAGATCGTTCAGTGTCTTCTCAGGAGTGTTGTAGTAAGGTCTGTTGAAATCGTCCTCACAGGCTACCCAGAATTCATTCTCTTCGTCGACTGCCTTGATGTAACAACCCGACTTCGGCAGTATGATAAAAGGAAGAACTCCTTGCTTGCTAAAGTTAGGATTGTACATGAGACTCTTGAGTGCGGAGCCCTGGGCCGGAATTGTGAATATCTGACGCTTTTTCGCTTTGACATGTCCATCAATTCCCAGAGGATCTAAGAGCTCGTTATTCCATACGCCAGCTGCAATGACCACATTCTCCGCGGAGATATCTCCATTGATATTCCCTTCCACGTGCACACCTGTCACACGACCTTCCTGCCAAACGAAAGGCTCACCGTCAATTCCGATAGGTTCTTTGGCTCCTGAAATCAAAGACACGACATTTGTGTTAACTGACACTTTTCCTCCCAGCGAGACGAAAGCATTTGCATAGAATCTGGTGAGCTTTGCAGGATCTAGCCGGCCGCATTTTATCCCAAAAACCGCTCCCGAGACATCTCCAAGCTTCATGAGACGCACCTCATCATCGGAAGAGCCGAATTCAGTTACAAGAGAAGGTATTCTCTTCTTCAGATCCTGTTTGTCCAGGAGCTCTATCTCGATCTTGTTATCATGCATCTCGTCGATGTACTGGCGGTTTGCAGAGAGCTGTTTTTCATCCATGACCCAAAGATAGCCTGTCTTCCTTAAGCCAAGGTCCAATCCCGACTTTTGAGTGTCCAAGTAAAAATCAATCGAAGTATCGGAAAGAACTAGATTATCACTTGAAGTGAAGGTGTTCCGGAACATGGCATTGCTCCTGGCAGAGTTCCCTTGACCGACATCGGAGAACTTGTCCAAAACAAGAATCGTCTTCCCGGGATTGTTCTTTTTGATGTGGTAGGCACACGAGAGACCTAGTATTCCTGCGCCTATAATGATCAAATCATATTTGTCAGCCATATCTGGCTACTTCACAGATTCTTGCACATTGGTAACGAATTCTCCGTGACTCACACGAGCAACTTTGTTAGGGCATTCTTCGGGTTAAAAAGGGCACCGATTAGCTGATTGCGTATAGCGGGCCTCTGGGGGCTTTGACTAAAAAACGGATAAAGCCCTGACTTTGCATCCTACGCGTTAAACCATCCAACGCGCCTGAAGTACCAGACCATGATAACTGCCGGAATCAGCATACCAATGAGAAGCACCAATAGAGAGGTGTATGGACCAAAGAAATTCAATGGTCCTGTCACTAGTCCACCTGGAAGAGGGACGTTCATTCCATATATTGAGCTTATCAGCGTTGCAGGAATGGAGAGAGTGAAAAGAATCGTCAGGATAGAAAGGACGCTGTTCGTTCTGTCACTGCTGATAATGAAGTCGGTGTCTTTGTATATCTCAACTATCTCTTTCATCTCTTCAACTGTGCCGGAGGCTCTTCCAATTTTATGATTGATGTCGCTGAAGAATACTGAAAGACCATCTTCGCTGTACTTCTGCGCTTTCGATGTGATTTCTGGCACGAACAATCTGAGAGGAAAGATGATTTGCCTCAGAATGGCGATCTGCCGGCGTACACGATTTATGGCGCTGGCCGATGACTTTTTCTCGTCGAATACTTTGGTCTCGATGTCGTCGAGACCGCTCTGGACATCATCCAGAATGCGGAACATGCTTTCAGTTAGTTTGTCGATTATTCGGTACACAAGATAAGCTGTTGATTTCATTAGTGCTTTCTTGCCTTGCGCATCACCATTGCATGTTTGAAACAGTTCTGAGAGAACCCTGAGTTTGTTCGGATGAAGTGTAACGAGATAGTTTTTCCCAAGGAACATTGACACTTGATTGGAGCTTATGATTCCTAGACTGTCTTCGACGGGGAAGCGTAATGCAATGAAAAGATATTCTTCATGCTCCTCGACCTTGGTCGTTTGTCTCGTTGAAATTGAGTCCTCCAGATTCAAAGGATGAAATCGGTAATCTTTCGCGAGCTTTGCTATTTCAGTTTGAGTCGGGTCAATGATATCTACCCAGATCACACTCTCACTGATAATCGACCTGATTTTTCCTAGTTCGGTAACAGATTTTGGAGCTAGATTCTTTTCGATACTTGCCATGGTCCATTGTCACGAGTTGAGCATGATTACCTCTACCAAAGAAATCAAGTTTCTGGAATTTTTTCGAGTATCCACGTTTTAGCTTAAGGCTGGTATCAACCCACGTTATTTAGCATTATTCTGAGAAAGGATACCACGAGCGTGGGAGCTCCACGATATGCTGCCTGCCTCTTAATTTCGGTCAGAATGCCCATTTTGGACATTTGCTCGCCGAAGTATTTCCCGCGGTACAATTATTGATTTTCGATGGGGGGAGCATACAGAGCAAGCGGAAACATTTCCCGAGGGGAAATGGAGCGGGCCTCTGGGGATTCGGACCCCAGACCCCTGGATTAAAAGTTTCACCAGTTCGCGCAATTTCTCGCGTCAAACACCAGTGCTCTACCTGGCTGAGCTAGAGGCCCAAGATGCTAATTGAAACAAACGCGTTGCTCGAAGCAATATTAAGCATTCGCCAGTTGAAAGCGCGCATTTTCACGAGCTTTCGTTGTCGGCGAAAACTGTTAAATCTGCTACACAGAATTGTATTTGCGTCAGACTACTGCCCAGGTAGTATAGCTCGGTTACTTCTGCCGATGAGTATGTGAGACTGCGTAGGATTCGCCTCTAGTGTCACTCTCGCGACCCGGGTTCAAATCCCGGCCTGGGCGCTCTAACCCACGGTTAAGCTCCCTTCCGAATTTCAAGCCGTCATTTAAGTACGGTAAGTCCTTTTCCTTCGTGACTGCAGATATCCACGAGTACGCATAGAAGCTCGAGCAGAACCTCGCACGCCTTTCGAATATCGCAGAAGATCACTGACAACGACAAGCAGCCTCTCGAGATTAAGGATCTGAAAGTCGCAAAGGCACTAAAGATAATGGTAACGAAATCCTATCTTCTCACCGAGGAAGAGCTTGCGATATATGCGTTGAAAAACGAAGAAGAATAGGCATCCGATTCGATTTGCGCGGGTGTAGCTCCTATGAAGAGCAAATCAAATGCTGCAATTACTTAGACGTTGTGCAATCTGAAGAATAGTATTGCGCTGTCTAGGGGAATTCTGACGCCGATAGTCTTGAATCTCTCTCCCAGGAGTTTCGTAGAAATTCAGCACAATTCCGCAACTCAGTGGAGACTTGCCATCGAGCTAGATTTTTGCGATTCATACTTTGATGCTCACTCAGTCTGCATTCTTTATTTCACTGATGGTGGTTGATGAGCAGTTCAGTTTGTTGGCTCACTTTGTCAGCCTCGGCAAGACCTACTACTTTGTTCCGTTGATAGGCGGAGTTGAGAAGTGTGCATTGTCATTCTTTTAGTTGTTTATGAGTCTGTTTTCATCTGGTCTCTTTGTAACTCTATTTATGCGCCCACTCCACCCACTGCGTCGAACAGCGGGTTGCAAATGTAACAGGGATGGCAACTCTTATAGTTCCAAACGAATATGCATCCCCAAATCCAGAAAACGATATTACGACCTACCCAACTGAGGTATCATTGATTTCAACTAATGTCCATCGACGAGCGCATTGAAGAATTGGAATTCAAGATGAGCAAGCTGTACGAGATGATAGTTGATCCAAAGCGAACACACTTCAACCACGTGATAATGGATTACAGCCTATCGAGGAACGAGGTTAACAAAATATTCGGCCTCATGGATGAGATCACAACCAAAACCGATCCAAAAAATCCAGATGCATTCGGAGCAGAGGTGGGCAAGCTCGTACCTCGTTTAAAGGAAGAGCGACACTTTGTTGAAGCGACTGTCAGAGCTCTTTACGAGGATGGAAGATATCAAGAGGTTTTCAAGAGGTTCTACGAACGCTAAATTCACCTTATTCTGACCTTGTAGTATTCATTTGAATCTTTTTTCAACTTGAATCGTGCTTCTAAAATGCCATTGACAAACGATGTCTCAATTGATCGAGGGATCACTGGAACGTATAAAGGAATTGCAGCTGCCAGATTTTCACCACTTTTCAATCCACTTATTCTGAGCACTAGGCAGTTCTGGGTGACTTCGATCTCCAAGTCTTCTTTCCTGACGCCGAGCATAAGAGCGACCAATCTCAGTTCGTTGCGCTTTGTGTCCACCATTGTCTCGATTACTGGATCTCTATTCCGCCATTCCAGAAACCTCCTGCGAATTTCAGAATCGAAAGTTGCAATCCCGTCGCGATTTCTCCCTGATATCCTTTCGGGAAGCATAAGAGGTAGTCTAGGATGATTGACTGACTCGAATGAGTTCTCATCGTCGAGGTCTCTCAGTATGGATTCGGCCATCGCTTTCACTTGTTGCAACTTGTTCTTGATGATATCGATGCTTTGATTTGTGCTTATGCGATTTTGATGAACCTTGTCTTCTGCTCGAAGGAAGTCCTGCATCGACTTGAATCGTCTGTGATTCCATCTGGCTTTTCTCATACGCTTCCTCTTCTTCCACTTGATGCGCGTCAAATCGAAAACTTATCCCTGAAATAAATAACTAGAATGTCATCTCGACAGCCCGCTCTGTTTAAGTTCCCTCAGTATCTCCCTTTGCCTTTCAGTTAGCTTTGTTGGAACAACCACTTTTACCTGGACGTATTGGTCACCTTTTTTTTGTGTGTCTATACTCAGTAATCCTTTTCCCCTCAACCGCAAAATTGTTTCACTCTGAGTTCCCGGCGGTATTGTCACCTGGATTGTTTGTCCATATATCGTTGGAACTGGAATGCTTGATCCCAGCGCAGCTTCAGCGATATTGATAGAAGCCTCGCAAAGCAAATCCTGTTCCTTTCTTGTGAAAATCTTGTGCGGCAGCTCCTTGCAGATGACGTACAGGTCTCCATGGCGCTTCCTGGAATTTTCCTCATTAGTGCCGCCTTCGCCTCTCAGCCTCAAAGTGGCTCCATCTTCAATGCCCGCTGGGATCTTTACTTCTATTCTTCTTGTTACCTCTATAGACCCAGTCCCACTGCAGGCTTTGCAAGGACTTTCCACGACCTGTCCACTACCATTGCAAGTAGGGCATGTAACGATGCGTATCAAGTGGCTAAATCCAGCGGAACTTGATTCTTGTACCTGCCCCTGACCGCCGCATCTCAGACAAATTCTCACTTTGGATCCAGGCGCTGCTCCCGATCCTTTGCATATTTCGCATCTTTCGGTTCTTGGAACTTCGATTTCCTTTGTTACGCCGGTTGCTATTTCTTCAAGCGTTAGCTCTAGTTCGTATCTAAGGTCCTTGCCCGCGTCGTCGTCGTGTCTTTCTCTACGGCGATGACCGTACACGTTGCTTGTACCAAAGAAGAAATCTCCGAAGAACGAGTCAAATATGCTACCACCGCCAAATCCCATATCGCGGAAGATCTCGTCAAAGTTAGCAGTCCTGAAAATGTCTTCTGATGAGTATCTGCCCTGAATTCCTTCATGGCCGAATCTGTCATATTCTGCTCGCTTTGAATCATCAGATAGCACAGCATAGGCTTCTGAAATTTCCTTGAACTTCTCCTCGGCGTCCTTGGATTTGTTCCGGTCGGGATGGTACTGCATTGCAAGCTTTCTGTAGGAGGCCTTGATCTGGTCTATCGTAGCATCCTTTGGGACGCCCAAAACCTCGTAGTAATCTCGCTTTACCGACGAGGACATTCAAGGGATCACTCTTTCTTAGTTACTGGATGATTTTTCACTCTCTGAGCTGACCTTGTACTCTGCATCAACCACTTTCTTTTCGGACGCGTCGGAGCCGGAGGAGTTTGAGGTCGAGGAAGAACCAGGGTTGGGAGCGCTGGCCGCTGCTTGCTGGTACGCTATTGTTCCGATTTCCTTTAGGACATTCGAGACATTCTCGGTCTTTTGCTTCACCGCTTCTATGTCAGTTCCGGCGATGGCATCCTTGAGTACTTTAGAGGCGTTGTCTAGTTTAGTCAAGAGGTCTTGAGGTATCTTGTCTTTGAGGTCAGCCTTTGTCTTTTCTACAGTGTAAAGTAGGCTGTCCGCGTTGTTTCGAATTTCAGCTTCTTCCTTTTTCTTTTTGTCTTGCTCGGCGTATTGCTCTGCCTCCTTGATCATTCGCTCCTTGTCCTTTTCGTTTAGCTTGGTAGAGGCAGTAATTGTAATGCTAGTCTGCTTTCCACTGGCTAGATCCTTAGCTGAGACATTCAATATGCCGTTGGCATCGATGTCAAAGGTTACTTCTATCTGTGGCACTCCTCTAGGAGCCGGAGGTATGCCGGTGAGATTAAAGTTGCCCAAAGACACATTGTCTTGAGCCATCGCTCTTTCTCCTTGTAAGACATGGACTGTGACAGCAGTCTGGAAATCTGCAGCGGTTGAGAAGATCTGGCTCTTCTTAGTAGGAATAGTGGTGTTCCTCTCGATCAGCTTTGTGAAGACTCCGCCAAGAGTTTCCACTCCGAGCGAGAGAGGAGTTACGTCCAAAAGTAAAATGTCAGTAACTTCGCCTGTAAGTACAGCGCCTTGGATCGCAGCCCCCGTTGCGACACATTCCATGGGGTCAACGCCTCTCTCAGCCGTCTTCCCCATCACTTTTTCAACGAAATTTCTAATTATTGGCATCCTCGTCGGACCGCCAACGAGAATTACCTTGTCGATATGCTTTGTTTCAAGTTTGGCATCTTGAATTGCCTGCATCATGGGGTGACGGCATCTCTCAATCACAGGAGATATCAGTTCCTCGAGCTTTGCTCTGGTGAGAGTCAGGTTGAGGTTCTTTGCGCCTGAAGAATCCGATGCAATGAATGGGAGATTGATCTCAGTAGTCACCGTAGTCGACAGTTCTATCTTTGCCTTTTCTGCTGCCTCTCTTATCCTTTGCATGGCTACCTTGTCATTTTTTAGATCGATTCCTGATTGTGATTTGAATTGAGAAACTACATAATCGATCAGAATGTTGTCCATGTCGGTTCCGCCGAGCTGGGTGTCACCGCTTGTAGATTTCACTTCAAAGACACCAGAGCCAAATTCCATGATTGTTACATCCAGCGTACCGCCGCCTAGATCGAAGACCATGATCTTCTGATCCTTGCCGCCCTTGTCTAAACCGTAGGCGAGTGAAGCAGCCGTGGGCTCGTTGATTATTCTAACAACTTCTAAGCCTGCAATAGAACCTGCATCTTTGGTAGCTTGTCTTTGATTGTCATTGAAATACGCAGGAACGGTGATAACAGCTTTCGTTACCTTCTCTCCGAGAAATGCTTCAGTATCATTCTTTATCTTCTGGAGGATGAATGCTGAGATCTGCTGTGGCGTGTACTCCTTTCCGATAACCTTCACCTTGTAGTCGGTGCCCATCTTCCTCTTGATGGCCATGATCGTTCCCTCGGGATTCGACACAGCCTGTCTTCTAGCCGGCTCGCCCACAAGCAGTGCACCATCTTTCGAAAACGCCACGTATGATGGAAATGCTTTCCCACCAACACTTGTCCCCTCAGCGCTCGGAATGATTGTCGGCCTACCACCCATCATTACAGCAGCTGCTGAGTTGCTAGTTCCAAGATCGATTCCAATTATTTTTGGCAAACATCTTCACACCTCTTCCTCTTTTGTAATGGGAGTGATATATGTTAGTAACAGGAGAAGAGTAACTGAGCAAATAAAAAATTTACGAAGCGAATAAATAGAGTAGCCTACCTAGGGTAGGCTACTCAGGTGATAACCATGAGCACGAGGACAATAAGAAGGAAGAATAGTAACACAACAGGTTCGACGACTCAACTAGCAACAAATCCACAGCAGACATCTATTGCAACTGGTTTCGACCAAATGTTCGACCAATTCAGGCGCTCGTTCGATGACTTGATGTCACCGTTCTATCCATTTACAGGAATTGCCACGGCGACTCCACTTTCACAACTCCCCATTAGATCTTCAATTGTGGATCTGGTGGATGAGGGTGACCAGTACACCATCTACGCAGAGCTTCCGGGATTCAGCAAAGATCAGGTTGATGTCAAGGTCAACAAGGACGGGCTGGTACTAAAAGCCGAACAAAAGGCCGAAACGGAAGAGAAAAACAAGAACTATCTGCACAGGGAACGATCATACTCGGCCTTTGAAAGAGTGATTGAATTCCCTGAGGAAGTGAACCCACAGAAAGTGGACGGTACGATGAAGGACGGGATTCTCCAACTCACCATACCGAAGAAGGAGCCGAAGCCTGAAGAAAGGTTGACCAAGGTCCAGCTAAAGTGATCCCTCTCCTTTATGGGGGCTTGCTTCTGCCCCTTCCCATTTTTTGAGCTATAATCATCGTCCTACTTTGTTAGGACTCAACATGAAGAGATGATGGATAAACTGCAAGTTGAACAAGACAGTAACTCAGATGAATTCGACAACATTCTCTCAATGGTAGAGAACTCCGTCCGACGAAGTATTATAAAGCGACTGAGTCAGGAACCCAGCTATCCGCTACAACTATCAAAGGAGCTTGGATTAGGGCAACAACTCGTAGCAAAGCATCTCGATGCACTTGAAGAATCCGGCCTAGTTGAATCTTCGATGGAACCCAGTCCTACTGGACCTGATAGAAAGGAGTACCTGTTGAAGAAAAGCGTTTCTTTGACGGTGGATTTTGCTCCCAATCTTTTTTCAGCCCGTCTTATTAGCTTGAGCTCGAATTTTCAAGATCTAGATAGAACTAAACAGTCCTCTACGCTTTTGGAGAGAATTGAGAAGATTGTCCGATCGACCGAGCGGAGGAGTAAGATAGGTTCGATCGGTAAGATCATATCGGACATCGACAATCACCTTCGCGATCTCGAAGAGGAAAGAGCAGGTTTGTTGTACATCAGAAACCTTGCGATGAGCGAAGCAGCAAAGTTAGTAAGAGAATCGGAGCAAAGCACAGATTCTAGAAGAGTGATCTATCGTATTCTTGACTCACATTCCAAGGATGTGGGAGATATCTCCGAGTCGATCAACCTCAGGGAGGAAACTGTCCGAAGCCTCCTGAGCGAAATTGAGAAAAGCGTGAGCGGACTATAGAACCTACTCCGTTTCGAGGATAATCCTGAGATTATCTACTTGCACGGCAACGACGCAACGTGCTCGACTTTGTTCCATCGACGATCACGAGATTTCGACCATTCTCAATAGATCGACGATCACTTTTGGCATAATAGAAATATAAAAGGGACACTCCTAAGACTTCTCTTATCAGCTGTCTTTACCACACGCTGCATGGAACGGAATCGTCTTCGGGATAGTCGTCGAGACGATCTTCATTCGCCGATTCTCTGACATTTCCGCACCTTAAGCACTTGTACGAAAATTTGTCATTGGCCGCCCGAAATAGATCCGTACATGCTCCGTCCTCAGCTTGCACTTCTCGCAGTTCAGCTTTTCGACCAATGAATCTGACAATTATTGTAGGCAACATCGAATTACAAAGGAATATATTGATCAGCAAATCGGTTTTTGCCCTCAAAAATATCTCTTTCTTGTTTGTCGAACACCAGAAGTTTCTTCAGCTTACAATCAAGATCGCCTTCCCGTAGGACGCAAACATGTAATCTTCAAGGCCGTCCATCCGATAGCCGCATTTTTTAATTTCTCATGTGCTTCTGAAAGGTAGCATTACCCGCGAGCGCATGTGGAATTCCTCCATCCTTCAGTTCAGCCCTCGAGTGCGGAGAGTCCTTTCCAAGAAGCAAGATCTAAGAGAAATTTTTATTAAAATGCTGTTAGTAACCTCCAGTTACCATCTATTTCATAGAGGTTGTGGAATATGAGTCAAACCATTCCCGCTACGACCAAATCAGGTACACCTGTTTTAATTTTGAAGGAAGGTTCGTCAGAATCCAAAGGCAGAGAATCGCAGCGCAACAACGTCTTTGCAGCCAAACTGATCTCAGAGATTGTCAAGTCTAGCTTGGGACCGAGGGGCATGGACAAAATGCTCGTAGACTCTCTGGGAGATGTCACCATCACCAACGACGGAGCTACAATTTTGAAAGAAATTGATGTTCAACATCCCGCAGCTAAAATGATCGTAGAGATATCAAAGACTACAGACAACGAAGTGGGCGACGGGACAACGTCAGCTGCAGTCCTTGCGGGCGCTTTAATTGAGAATGCCGAAGAGTTGATCAATAAAGAAGTACATCCAACCATCATTGTGGACGGATACAGAAAGGCTTCAGAGAAAACTCTGGAATTCCTAGACAAGCTCGCAATCGAAGTTCCGCCAACGGACAAAAAGTGGCTACAAAAGATAGCAAAGACGAGTATGGCCTCGAAGCTGATCAGCGGCGATTCTGATCATTTGTCACAGCTTGCCGTAGACGCACTGCTCTCGGTTGCAGAGCAAGACACTTCTGGTCAGAACAAATACAGGGTCGACCTGGATAATGTTCAGGTTGAAAAGAAAGCCGGTGGCTCAACTAGCGATACGAAACTGATCAAAGGAATAGTTCTCGACAAGGAAGTTGTTCACGCTGGAATGCCCAAGAGAATCGAAAGCGCCAAGATCGCGCTTGTCAATTCTGCTTTGGAAATCGAGAAGACTGAATTCTCTGCAGAAATCCGAATTAACGATCCAACAAAGATGAAGAAATTCTTGGACGAGGAGAACGAGATGCTAAAGTCAATGGTTGACAAGGTGGCAAACACTGGCGCAAACGTCCTGATATGCCAAAAGGGAATCGACGATATTGCGCAGCATTTCCTAGCGAAGAAGGGCATCTTAGCAGTCAGAAGAGCAAAGGAATCAGACATGACAAAGCTTTCCAAGGCAACTGGCGGACGAATAGTTACAAACCTCGATGACCTAACCGAAAAAGACATTGGCAACGCAAGTCTAGTCGAAGAGAGAAAGGTGGAGACGGACAAATGGGTGTTCGTCGAGGGCTGCAAGAATCCGAAAGCAGTCTCGCTGCTCATTCGCGGAGGTTCGCAAAGAGTCGTAGATGAAGCAGATCGAAGCATGCATGATGCGCTGATGGTTGTGAAGGATGTCATCGAGCATCCTGCAACCGTTGTCGGCGGCGGGTCCACAGAAGCTGAGCTTGCTTACAAACTGAGAGACTGGGCAAATTCGCTTTCAGGAAGAGAACAGCTAGCCGTTCAAAAATTCGCAGACGCGTTGGAATCGATACCACTGACACTCGCTATCAACTCGGGAATGGATCCAATTGATACTCAAGTGGAATTACGTGCCAAACATGGTCAGGGCAAGAAATGGTACGGCGTTAACTGCATGCAGAGCAAATGTAGCGACATGGAAGCAGAAGAGGTGTACGAGCCAGAATCGGTAAAAGAACAGATAATCAAAGCTTCTACCGAAGCGGCAAGCATGATCCTTAGAATCGATGACGTCATAGCATCAGGAAAGACAAAGGCACCTCCAACTCCGCCTAGTGGAGGTGGCGGGGAAGGGATGTATTAAGGAGGTCGTGTTGGAAGATATGAGTCAAGTAATTCCAGCAGCAACTGAAGGAGGACAGCATGTCCTACTCCTGAAGGAAGGATCATCTGAAAGCAGAGGAAGACAAGCTCAGACCAACAACATCTATGCGGCGAAACTGATCTCGGAGATAGTAAAGACAAGTCTGGGTCCTAGAGGAATGGACAAGATGCTCGTTGATACTCTGGGAGATGTAACCATAACAAACGATGGAGCAACAATGCTCAAAGAGATCGACGTCCAGCATCCTGCTGCAAAAATGCTCGTCGAGATCTCAAAGACAACGGACAACGAGGTTGGTGACGGCACGACATCAGCTGTAGTACTCGCGGGATCTCTTCTGTCCAATGCAGAAGAATTGATTAAGGAAAATGTCCACCCTACCATTGTAGTAGACGGCTACAGAAAGGCTTCGAGTAAGACCCTCAAGGCGCTCGAAAAGATTGCGATAAAGGTCCCACCCGAAGACAGGAAGTGGCTAATCAAGATCGCAAAAACCAGCATGGCTTCCAAACTCATCAGCAAAGACTCGGATCAGCTTTCCCAGCTTGCAGTGGACGCACTTTTGTCGGTCGCAGAGAAGGTCGGTGACGACTACAGGCTGGACATCGACGATGTCAAGGTTGAGAAGAAGACTGGTGCGGGGATTGTGCAGACCCAGTTGATCAAAGGAGTAGGACTGGACAAAGAAGTCGTCCACGCTGGAATGCCGAAAAAAATCGAGAATGCGAAGATCGCTCTGATCAACTCGCCCTTGGAAATCGAAAAGACAGAATTCGATGCAAAGATAAACATCAGCGACCCCTCGCAGATCAAGCAGTTTCTGGACGAAGAGAATTCGATGCTAAAAGGCATGGTTGAAAAGATAACCAGCACAGGCGCAAATGTCCTGATCTGCCAGAAGGGAATTGACGACATAGCTCAGCATTACCTTGCCAAGAACAATATTCTGGCGGTAAGGCGAGCCAAGGAGTCGGACATGACCAAATTGGCAAAGGCAACAGGTGGAAGAATTGTGACCAATCTCGACGACCTGACAGAGAAAGACCTAGGTTCCGCGAAGCTCGTCGAAGAAAGAAAAGTTGAGGAAGACAAATGGGTGTTCGTCGAGGGCTGCAAGAATCCCAAGGCGACTACCATTCTCGTACGTGGTGCGACACAAAGAGTGACGGACGAAGCCGAAAGAAGCATGCACGACGCACTGATGGTCGTTAAGGATGTGATTGAACATCCTTCGATTGTAGTGGGCGGTGGAGCTGTTGAGGCAGAGCTTTCACAGCAGCTAAGAGACTATGCTAACTCGCTATCCGGCAGAGAGCAGCTGGCAGTGCAGAGGTACGCCGACGCGTTGGAGACAATTCCGCTGACACTTGCCACAAACTCCGGAATGGATCCAATAGACACTCAGGTAGAACTTAGAGCAAAGCATGGCCAGGGAAAGATATGGTACGGCGTAAATTGTCTAGCGGGCAAGTGCAGCGACATGGAGTCACAAGAAGTCTACGAGCCACTTGCAGTCAAGGAGCAGATAATCAAATCTGCTACTGAGGCAGTCAACATGATACTGAGAATTGACGACATCATAGCCTCTGGCAAGAGCAAACCGCCACCGACGCCACCAGGAGGAGGCCCTGGCGGAATGAGCGGCGGAGACCTAGACTAAACTCGTGCCTTCCTAAAAATCAACTTACTTCCGAAAAGCGGCACACGCTGCTTTCCCTCCATTCATTTTGCACTAGTAATGGATGCATGATGGTCGTAATTCGCAAAGTTAATTTGCAAGGTTCTCGCTACATAGAATATTCTACTTGGATACAGAATTCAATTCTGACGAAGATTCGACCAGCCTCTCGAAAAGAATACTGAGAGTTGCTGATTTTACCAACGCGACCGCCCCAGAGAAAGGGTTTTATCCAAAGGGTGTAGTCGGTTCTGTCCAAAACGTTAGATTTCGAATTTCCAATAGTGAATAGAATCGAGCCTTTTGCCCGAAAGGATAGAGGCAAGAGGCGCTATGGAATCCTGAGAAAATTGTTCACTGCATTCAGCTCGGAACCAGGTATTCTCGGCTTGGCGAACGCTTCATCAAACGTCATTGAAATACACGGAATGCAACGTGCAGGAGGAAGAAAGGAGATAACCGAAAGTAAGCTAGTTCTGAAGCATTCAGAAGGAGAAGAGGGAGGCACTGGACAGAAGTTGGCCGCTCCATACACAGAGCACACGCCGAGTCTTCTAGTTTCTTGCGAGTTTGTCTATGTGCTCATCTGCTGTATTCGTTGTTTGTTCCACGACCTTTCCACGAATTGTTACCATATCGTATTGGTTCGTGGATTCGGATACAGCGATTGCAACCTTTTGATTTCGTTTTGCCTTTCTCTGTTTCAGCCTTCCCTCAGCCGTGTTAACGAGGACGAAATCCTTGCCTCCCCTATCGACCCAGACTCGATTTACCTGGGGGTGACCCGTCCTTCATTATTGTTGCGAGGTAGCCAAAATTTTTCCCATCGATGAGTTTGACAGCTTTTTCACTCAATTCTACCAATTCGATTCAGCTCTGAGAGCAAAAGAAAATCTTCCTCGCTTTATAAGAAATTTTCGTTCCGTAACTGAAAAATAATTCTAGCTTCGACTTTTCACCATGAAAGTGTCATTTCAGAAAACCAGAACGCTTCGTTTAGAAAAGTGTGGTGGGCTATGGCAGCGGAAAATCTACTTCAAGAGATAGAGAACAAGAAGAAAAAAGTATTGATACATTCGAATCAGAGTACTCCGGCAAAATTGAAGAAGTTGGAAGAAATGAAGAGCTGGAAAAGAACAGAATACGAGAAATTGCAAAAAGACAAGCGAAGGAACTCTCGCAGAGGGAGAGGATCAAGATAGAACGGGCGGCAAAACTCCAAGCGAAAAGAATTATTTTCGAGGCTACTCAAAAGATGCTCAAAGATAATCTCAACTCTCTAAAACAGACTCTCGAAGAATGGACTAGATCGAATGATTACGAAGATTTGCTCCCGCGAATGGTGAACTACGCGTCAAAGCGACTGGGCGTGGATATCAGAGTCATGTGCAGGCAGGCAGACGTTAGGGTCCTAGAAAAGACGTGGGGTAGAAATTGCCTCCTCAAACTTGAACTCTTTGGGGGGGCTTTAGAGCTTAAAAGAAAGACGGAACCCCGTAGCTCGATCTCACATTTGAGGAGATTCTCCGAACATGCGAAGAAGAGGTCCGTAGAATAATAATGATCGAGGCCTGATTAGATTACAGGCCACTGCTGGGAAATAGACCTGTCAATAGGCGGACACTTTTTAACAGACTCAGATTTCATGGTTTCGTTGGAATTCTCAATTCTGAAATCTCGGATTGCCTTTCGGTCGCTCATCTTCCCTCCCAGTGCATCTGATGGAGATTTTAGAGTACGGCCTTCATTTTTTGGATGCCTTGATTTACGCGACTGCAAGACATTATGAAACGGAACTTTACACCAGCGATGAATATTTCAAAGATATCCAATTTGTAAATTATGTCTGAGTGCTCACGTACTTCGTAACGGGAATAAATCTGAAGCGTTCGAACCCGATTTAGCTAACTATTTCTTCACAAGCGATGCACCTAAAGTTAGGCTCTCGACCTGGGCGCTTTTTTCATCCGGGATACTTGGCTGCTCCTCGTTAGCGCCAGATCAGCGGATTACTTTGATTGTCCAGATATCACCAGAGAGTTTTCTATCCATCAGATATTCGTACGGAAGTGTGAAGTATCCCTCTATGCCCCACTTTTTTCCCCAAGAATTCCTCACTATGAACCACTTTCTCGAATCTTGATAGCCGGCTGCAATTACGGCGTGTTTTCCGACCAACTTTTCAGATTGTTTTGGGATTTCGAGATGACCAGCTTCCCTTACCCTTGCGTCTTCAAAGCTTGAGTATACCTTAATTCCGAAAACAAACGGAAAACCCGATGCCAAGCAGGATTTCATGTGTTCTAGATTATAACTCACTCTTTCATATTGGACGGCTTTGTACCTTACTGCTTGTTTGTAGCATCGAGCTCGTGGTCGTAGCTTGAGGAGTCTCTCCTTGTAGGGCCAAAGGATTTCCTTGCAACACCCCAACTTTGATACAGATTTGATTCCATCTCTTATCTGCGCCCCCGAATCACTGTCCGCGGTCCCCTCCATCGCTCTTTCGTTGTAGTAGATGAACAACCTTGAGGGAATGAACGCCTTCCGGACTTTTTCCCTTCTTTCGTCGTACTCGATTGCCGCCGCGATAGCGTTGGCTGTGCAGCTGTTCATGTTTCCCTGGTTGTAAGCTGGTGGAAAACCAGTCCGTAGATCTACTTCAGGAGGTAGATTCTGAATTACTTCCGACGGGGGCGAATATCGATAGTCTCTATCGTCATGATCATCCTTCATCCACCCGTATCTCGGGGCTGGAGGGTCTTTCAACTTCGTTCCGGATCCCAAAAGAATCGCTCTTAAGTACATTTTTGGCATCCGAATCAAAATTTCCACATCAAGCTTAACTATCGGTTGACTGGAAAAGAAAGTATTCAATGCAAACCGACCACCAAGGTGACGGTCTTGGTGAATCCTTGGCCGAGGGATACCGTCAACTTGTTGCCATCATGTTCACAGACATTGTTGGCTTCACAGCATTTACCCAGAGCAACGAGGGACTTGCGCTGGATCTGCTCGATGAGCATCGAAAGTTGCTGCGGCCAATTCTCTCAGCTCACGGCGGGAAGGAAATCAAAACGATTGGAGATTCGTTCATGGTGGAATTCCAGAGTGCTCTGGATGGGGTCATGTGTGCGATAAAGCTGCAACAACTTATGTCGCAGAGGAATTCTGGATCAACTTCAACAAGGCAGATTCAACTCAGAGTTGGAATACATGTCGGTGACGTTGTCAAGTCCGGAAATGACGTTTATGGCGATACAGTCAATTTGGCTCAGAGAATCGAATCGATCTGCGAGCCCGGAGATATTG
>DAHVAI010000432.1 GCA_027314685.1 Nitrososphaerota archaeon
CAATAGCTACATTGCCCAAACGATGATCGAATGCGCGAAAATGGTAGAGGGTAGCGAACCCAACGTATGGCCAACGAGCGCTGGCACAGGTCCCTTGAGTTTGTTTACAAACAAACTCAATCTCCCGACGGCAATGGGACTAGGTGTAAACTATCCTGGCGCGGGCTTTCATGCCCCGAACGAGCATATTGTGCTAGACTATTATCACAAGGCGATAAAACAGCTGATCTGTCTGTTCTCGACATTCTAGCTAGGACATCGCCTGCATTAACTCTTCGTTGTACTGCATGCTCGATGAGACTAGGCAACTATGCTCTGCAAGGTGCAAGGTGCAGAGAAATGAGCCGCAAGCACAGTAGTAGCTTGCCATCTCCTTGGAGCCATCGCAGCGAAAGCAGAAAATGGTCCTGCCTACAACCCTGATGCTTTGCCTTACCTTGGGCTCTGACTCTTCGAAAAGGTCTGCGGCATCTGCTCTCTCGGCGTTCGTGGAATTCATCTTGTCTCTCGAGAACACTCGTAGTTGATTTCACAGCGGGTGTCAATTTAGTAAGGCCTCTGGCTCAGATTGAGTTTACTCAAAACGAAAGATACATAGGAGTAATATGCAGGTTTGGCTCAAGGAGTATTCCAGTTTGAGCGCATTTTCAAGCCAGACCGCGGAGATTCGAGACCCAATCCATGGTTATATTTATGGCACCGCCCTCGAAAGAAAGATCATCGACACTCCTGTCTTTCAGCGCCTTCGTAGGATTAGGCAACTAGCTGGATGCCACCTCGTATATCCGGGCGGCCAACATTCGCGATTCGAGCACGTGATCGGATGTATGTATCTTGCGGGCAGAGTCGGAGACGTTTTGACTTCAAGGGGAGTCAGCCTAGGAAATGATGGCATACAGAAACTGAGACTCTCGGCCCTCTTGCATGATGTCGGTCACGGCCCTTTCAGCCACATGTTCGAGGAAGTGATAGCAGAAAAGGCGGAGTTTACTCATGAAGACATGACCCAGAAAATCATCAGAGAAACCGAGATAGGAGACATTATTGAAAAATTCGGCTTCTCAAAGAAACAGATCAGCGAACTTGCGATAGGCAAGTCCAACAATGAAAAGAGATTCATGAATGACGTGATCGGCGGCAGCCTCTCGGTTGACATCATGGACTATTTGCTCAGGGACTCTTACTTTACTGGGGTGGAATACGGAAAGGTAGACATCCATCGAATAATCAATTCATTCGAAATCGTAAAGCAGAAGCTAGCGATTTCTCATGCGTCCTTGTTTGCATTTGAAGCCCTAATGATTGCAAGATACGAGATGTTCAGGGCAGTATATTTCCACAGAACTGTTAGGGCAGCTGAACTGATGCTATCGAAATCTATGATACTCGCTGACAAATCACTTCATCTGACAGACTTGTCGCTTGACAACTATCTATCTATGACTGACGAAGTCACATTGGAGCGAATCACGAACATCTGCACGGATGGCGATCAAGATCTTAAGATGGCAAAGTCTCTCGCGCAGGACTATCAAAACCGGCGATTGCTAAAGTGCGTCTTTGAAAAAACGGTTCAAGGATCAGATAAATTCCTCACATCGATTCTCACTCAAAAGAGCTTTCGAGACCAAATGTCCTCAAGGATTGCAGAGGTAGCGAAGGTTCCATCCTCAGAAGTCTACGTGGATGTCCCAACCGCACCTTCGGTTCCGGTTTCTTCTACCCGAGAATCATTCAGAGGGGTCACAGTTG
>DAHVAI010000446.1 GCA_027314685.1 Nitrososphaerota archaeon
TCAAAGCAGAGTAAGCGACACTCATACCTTTTCCTTTTGGGCCGAGGAGGTTATTCTTTGGTACTGCGCAGTTCTCCAAATGAATGAGGCCCGTATCTGAAGTGGGAAGTCCCAGCTTGTTTTCTATTGGAGACGCGCTAAAGCCCTCTGTATCTGCTTCAACAAGGAAGGCGCACATTCCCTCACTTTTTCCTTTGGGATAGGCGAATACGACGACAAGGTCTGCTATGGACCCGTTGGATATCCAAGCTTTGTCTCCGCTTAGATAGTAGTAATCGCCTTTTTCTTCAAAACTAGTCGTTAGAGCTGATGGATCAGAACCGGCCGAGGGTTCTGTCAATCCAAACGCCATGACCAGATCCCCGGTGGTTGTCTTGGGAAGGTAGCGAGATTTTTGCTCATCATTTCCCCAACGCTGAATGGTTAGCTGTCCAAGCGATGTATGCCCAGACAAAAATGTCCGCACACCCGTCCCCTCTTGACCAATGCGTTCTAGGGCAAGCGCGTATGTTAGGGCATCTGCGCCTTGGCCTTCTCCGAATTTCCTGTCAATCGGAAGCCCTAGTAGGTGTGCTTCTTTGAATGCAACCTTGACATGATCGTTGAATTTTCGCTGGAGATAGTACTTGTCCTCAATTGGTCTTAGTTTCCTGCAGGTATTGTCCACAACTTCGAGAATCAATTCCTGCTCGCTTGAATATTCAAAATCCAATTTGGTCAGCGCCTCCGAGTAGCTTGGGTTACTCTATGATTGTAGCCTTGATTTTAACACTTCTAGCCGAAAATTGTCGCTGCAGTATTTCTTACTTCGACTGGTTTTCGGTAGTAGAATTAATGGGGCGCGAGACGCTCTAGAACCCGAATCAAAGAGGTGCGTGACTCAAGCGTGGTCACATAATCGCGAATCTCTAGAGATATCATCTTGACTAAATGCTATTCTTATTAAGCGCGAGGCGCATCTGACCGATTGGTAGCTATGCCTAACACAAGAAGTAAAGCATCCCAATCATCGCTATCGAGGTCTAGTCTGAATCCATATGAGAACGCAATGCTTCAGCTAAGGAATACAGCTGAAATCATAAAGTTGGACTCTGATGTCTATGAATATCTGAAGCGCCCTAAGAGAGTGCTGAGCGTTTCTCTACCAATAAGAATGGACAACGGCAAGATTGTCAGCTATGAAGGCTACCGAGTTCAATACAATGATGCTAGGGGTCCATACAAGGGCGGAATACGTTATCACCCTAATGTCTCGCTTGATGAAGTGAAAGCACTTGCGACATGGATGACCTGGAAATGCGCCGTTGTGGATATCCCATATGGCGGCGCGAAGGGCGGTGTTATCTGCGACCCGAAGAATATGAGCGTGGGAGAAAAGGAGCGTTTGACGAGGCGGTACACAACCGCGATTTACGAATTCATTGGTCCTTACAGAGATGTTCCTGCTCCAGATGTTTACACTGATAGCCAGACGATGGCGTGGATCTTGGACACCTACAGCCAGATCAAGGGGTACCAAGTGCCTGAGGTCGTTACGGGCAAGCCGATTTCGATTGGCGGATCGGAGGGCAGAAACAACTCAACTGCGAGGGGCTGCATAACAGTTGCGCGGGAAGCTGCAAAGACGATAAACCTGCACTTGAAGGGAGCTACGGCTGCCGTTCAAGGCTATGGAAACGCTGGGTCTTGGGCTGCCGTGTTTTTGCACGAGCTCGGAGTGAAAGTTGTAGCAGTAAGCGACTCTCAGGGAGGGATTACCGCAACTCAGGGTCTTGATCCGCAAAAGGTCTTGAAGCACAAGGAAGAGACGGGCTCTGTTGTTGGGTTTAAGGGTGGTGCCCGAGAAATAACTAATGAAGATCTCTTGGAACTAGATGTTGACATACTCGTTCCTGCTGCACTTGAGAATGTGATAACAGGTAAGAATGCCTCGAATATCAAGGCAAAGATAGTGAGTGAAGCCGCTAATGGCCCGACGACTCCTGAGGCGGATACGATACTGGAAAGGAATGACGTGCTTGTGGTTCCAGACATACTCGCTAACGCTGGCGGCGTAACGGTCAGCTATCTCGAATGGGTACAGAATCTAAACCGGACGCATTGGACTGAAACCGAAGTCAACGAAAAATTGGAGCAAAAGATGGTCACCGCCTTCAAGAGTTGCTATGACACCTCGAAGAAGTACAACACATCGATGCGCGAAGGAGCACTCGCGTTAGCAGTCGGAAGAGTGAGAGACGCAATAAAGTCTCTTGGCATGTGGCCATAGTCTGAATGCTCTAAATTGGCTGCAATGATACACCGCTAATCGTGCGTATTACACGGGATCGCTCTGTCTTGAATAACTGTTGAGCTAGCCCAAATAGGTTCTTGGATGAAAAGACTTTTCATTACTCAAGACAAGGGTTCATCAAATTGCCTGACGCCAAGAAGAGAGTAAAGCGGATCTTCGAGCTAATGGATCACGATGAGAAACTCAAGACAAAGCCGTCCTCTTTCATACTTGCAAACGGCGTAGAACCCCACGCGGATTCATCTTTCTTCTATGTCACCCGGTTCCCATACGGCTTGTTTGAAGGTTCATATTTCATAGGACGAAGAGATGGCACAACCTCGCTCATCACAACACCACTAGAGGAGCCAATCGCAAGAGCTCACGCCCCGAAGGACCTACAAATATACGTAGAAGGAAAATCCGAAGGCTTCGATTCCAGGATAAAGAATATCGTTGGAAGCGGCGCAGTCACGATAGGAGTGAATTCTCCAGAACTCAGCTTTAGGGCATATTTGCATTTGAAATCAGTTCTAAAGAATTGCGAGTTTGAGGATGTTTCCGATGCTTTCGATTCGGCCCGCTTGATAAAGGATTCAGATGAAATCGCAAACATACAGAAGGCTTGCGACATCGCATCCAAAGTCCACAAGAAGATCCCGTCGATGCTGAGGGTCGGAGTCACAGAGAGTACTGTGGCAGCAGGGATGGCATACGAGATGCAAAGTCTGGGCGGCTCCGGGGTCTCGTTTGACTCGATAGTCGGTTTCGGGAAGAACACCGCTCTACCTCACTACTCGGCAGGTAATGCGATGCTGAAGAAGGGTCAATTTGTACTTTGTGACTATGGCACGCGATATCAGAGGTACTGCTCAGATATTACTCGAACGCTCGTGTTTGACCGCGCCTCTGCAAAGCACAGGAGAATGTACGAAGTAGTCAGAACAGCGTTGCAGATGGGCACAGATCTATGCACTCCAGAATATACTGGATCTGAAGTACACAACAAGGTTGCAAGATACATTGACTCGACCGAATTCAAGGGCAAGTTCATCCACGGAACAGGTCACTCGCTGGGGCTGAACGTACATGATGGCATCGGGCTATCCTCAAGGAACAAGAAAAATCTCCAACCAGGGATGGTGGTCACCGTCGAGCCTGGAATATACTTGAAAAGCTTTGGAGGAGTAAGGATAGAGGACGACGTTCTTATCACAAAGGGAAAGGCCAGGGTCCTCACATCCGCTTCCCGCGAGTTCATCGAAGTCTGATCAAGATCGTTGAAGCTTCTATACGGCGTCTCGTCCGTAGGTCTGGGCCACGCTCGAAGGAGCGTCGAGATCGCAGATAGGCTTGAAAGCCTAGGGTATGAGATCGACTGGGTTTCATCCGAACCTACGACCACTTTCCTCAGGAGCAAGAACAAGCGCCTGCTCCCAATATGCTCAGAGCTAAAGAGCCTCAGCACGGCGATGGAGAGCCGAGTCACCAACGGCAGACTGGACGACATTTCAAAGGTGGCGCGAATGTCTTCTGCTCTGGGAAGCGCAAACTACTCTAGACTGAAACCATTTCTAGGAATGTATGATGGATTAATTCAAGACGAGTATCCCGAAACCATGTTTTCTTTCATGTGGGACAAGAACCCCGTCCTTCCTGGAAAGAAGGTGGTCGTCACTGATTATCTCTGGCTCGAAACCAAAACATACAATCTGGTCAGCAGAATTGTGATATGGTATGCAAACAGGATGCTGGCGAAAGCCTATCAGAACTCTGGGTTGCGAATCTTTGTTGATGATGCCGAGTCTGAAACAAACAGTATGAACTTTCAAGTCGTCGGCCCGGTCATTGGTCAGTTTCCCGTAGAATCTCGAGACGAGCTCAGGACGAGGCTGTTCTCTGTGAAGCGCAGATTGATCATACTTGTTTGCGTTGGAGGTACATCAACGGGTAAACATTTGCTCGACGCCATTTACTCGCAGAGAAAAACAATCTTGTCTGAAATCAAGGATTCAGCACTAGTATTCATGCTTGGCCCAAGGATAGACAGATCCCAGTATCCAGAGAACACCGAGACAATTCAATTCGTAACATTCACTTCAGACGCGCTCGCATTTTTCAAGGCAGTCGATGTAGTGATATGTCAGGCGGGCGCTTCTACCATGAACGAGGTCGCTTCTTTGGGTACCCCATGTGTGACAGTGCCTATAGCAGGCCACTGGGAGCAGGAAGAGAATGCGATGAAGTTTGCCAAAAAGTACGGATTTCAACGCCTAGCCGGCGATAAACTTGGCGCAATGTCGATAGTATCTGCGATAACAGCCGCGTTCGGATCAAGTTACAGGCCTCTTAGTTCAAGTGGGGCGGAACGAGCTGCAGAGCTGATTCACGACTACTTGCGAATGTAGGAAGAGTCAGAACATGGATCGAACAACAAGAATGAAGGAAATGGACAGGGTGATTCTAGGCTGCAGATTGTGCAGACTGCATGCTTGGCGGACCAGCGCCGTACCAGGGCATGGGCGTATCGAAGACGTCGAGGCTGTGATTATTGGCGAGGCACCAGGAAGGAACGAAGATCTCGAAGGAAAACCGTTTGTGGGTTCAGGAGGGAAACTGCTGGACGAGCTGCTCAAAAAAGCTGGTCTAGATAGAAAAGAAGTCTACATCACCAACGTTGTAAAGTGCAGGCCTCCGGAAAACAGAAAACCCGAGAAGGACGAGGTGGAAATCTGCACGAAGAATTATTTGGATAAGCAGCTTGAGGTCTTGAAGCCACTCCTCATTGTTACGCTGGGTGCAACCGCACTCGAATACTTTACCGGGAAAAAGAAGATGGGTGAGTTTCACGGGAAACTAACAAACACAAAGTATGGCATCCCTCTCCTTCCGACTTATCATCCCGCGGCCATCTTCAGAAATCCGTCTTATCGCGACCTGCTTCAAAAAGACCTGATGGAAATACCAGCAGTTCTATCCCGCCTAAGGGAAAGACAGACCGACCTCAAAAATCTTTGACCCGTCAGAGCTTGAAGCACATCACTAAGTTTGAATCTCACTTCGCAGCTTGCCATTGAGATCAACTGGATGACTCGAATTTGATAAAATAATACTTGGCTTCTGAGCTTAGGTCAAGATGTTGCGTCTATGCTAGTCTTTTCTGTACCCGGACCAATTTTCGAGACTATCTATTAAAATCCTCCCCGATGGAAAAATGTAATTCTTCGATCGAAGCTGCAATATTCGCATCGATTATTGCTTTAGCAGGTGGTTCCATGGTCTTGGTTTAGGGGTCTGCACGTGCAGTTGTTAGGGCGGACCGCACTCTTGAGCGCGCATCCATGCATTCTCGACGTTTGACGATTAGAACAGCATCTCTCCAGTTCCGCTTTTTGAATCGAAAATGTAGATTTAGCGCGTCTAGCCAATAATCGAGGCGGCAATAAGATCCTTCAGGGCCTCGTTTGACTCGATGTACAGCTGGGTTGCTCGCGCATCCCGCAAGTACCTCTCTACAGGATAATCGCGTGTGAATCCGTAACCGCCGTGGACCCTGATCGAGTGCCGAGCAGCTTGCACCGCTGCATTGGAAGCGGAAACCTTTGCGATTGCACTGTCTTTATCGGCAGAAGGTCGAGACAGATCTGAAGCAACTGAATAGGTCAAAGAACGCGATCCTTCAATCGCTATCTGATCCTGGGCGACGAAGTCCCTGACCGCGTAAAACTTTCCGATCTTCGTGTTGAACTGCGATCTCTCGCTGGAGTACTTTACAGATGCGTCTAGTGAGGCTTGACCTAGGCCCAGAGCCTGAGCTGCGACAGCCAATCTGCTCTTTTTGAGCATGTTCGTGATTGCCGCGTTTGACTCAGTAGAGCTGAAAGCAATCGATTCCTTTGAAAGCCTGAGGCCTCTGAATGACATGCTCGCGGTACCGGAAGCCCTCATGCCAAGGAGTTTGATTGTCTCGCCAATCGAAAATTCGGGCTTGTTTACATCCGAGATATCAAAACAGATCACAATATTTCCTTGTTTTGACCTAGCCAAAACGAGGAAAACCCCAGCCAGAGTGGCGCTCATTACATACTCTGACGCACCGTTAATGACAACCGAGTCACCTTGAACGGCGTATGATACTGTCGAATTTGGGTCAAGAGAAAATGCCCCAAGAGTGCCCGACGCTAGCTTCGGCAAGAGTCGTGCCTTGAGTTCTTTGTTAGCGGAAGCAACAAGAGCTTCGCAGACGACGCCGTTGTGGAATGAAACCTGAGCACCGAGTGAACCTGAAAATTTACTCAGCTCTTCAACAGACAGAACCAGGCTCAGAAAGTCAGTACCGACTCCGCCGTACTCTTGGGGCACCGTGATCCCAAATAAACCAGCTCCCGCAAGTTTTTGCAAAAGCTCGCTGGATGCATTGGCCTCCCAGTCAATTCTTGATGCAACTGGTAAAATGTCAGACTGGGCTAGCTCGCTTATAGCTTGCTTGAAGAGTTCTTGGTCCTGCGAAATGTTGTAATGCAAAGCGCATATCAATGGAAAACTGTTCATATTAACAATGATGATGTGCCGACGACTAGCTGTCAAGTCAAGTACCCTGAAATTTCGGGCACAACGCCTATATACCATATTTAAGTGAGTATTTCGACTAGCTGTTTTCTACCGTAGGGTATATCATCGAAGGTTGTGTAATAGTGGCAAAGAAAAGTAAGAAAGAAGATGTTGTAGTAGAAGCAAAGGTAACTGACCACGTACTGGTGCCAAAACACGAAATTCTCTCACAGGAAGAAAAGAAAACACTTCTGTCGCAGCACAACGCTACAGAAGAACAATTCCCATACCTTTTCAGTATAGATCCAGTCGCAAGAGAGATTGGCGCAAAACCAGGAGATATGGTGAGGATCACGAGGATCAGCGATACGGCTGGCGAAACCTCGTATTATCGTTTTGTTGTGGAATCGGTGTAAGAAAATTTGCAAAAAGGGATAGAAAAGCAACAATCTGATGCATGGACAGTACTGCAGGACATTTTGAACAGAGAGGGGGTCGCAAGACAGCACCTCAACTCGTACAACGAGTATATCCAAAGAGGATTGCAGAGTATAATTGACGAGATTGGTTCGATTGACATTGAAACTGTTGGCACTCCGTACAAAGTGAAATTTGGGAAGGTCAAGCTGAAACTACCACGTGTGGTTGAGATTGACGGATCTGTAAGCAATATCCTTCCGTTGGAAGCAAGACTCCGGAATCTAACGTACGCATCTCCAATTTTCGTCGATATGACAGTCGAGGAGGACGGAATCGTTAGAGAGTCACAAGAACAGCACATTGGCGATCTTCCTGTGATGGTAAAATCTGATCGCTGCCTCTTGGCTACGATGAATTCGCAGCAGCTCGTAGAGGTCGGCGAGGATCCAAAGGACCCTGGAGGTTATTTCATAATCAATGGTTCTGAGAGGGTAGTAGTCGGTCTGGAAGATCTCTCACCAAACAAGATTCTCGTTGACGTCGAAAAAGTTGGAGGCGTCACCAACTACAAGGCAAAAGTTTACTCCTCGATCGTAGGTTACAGGGCAAAATTGGAGCTTACTCTGAAGCAGGATGAATCCATCAGTGTCAAGCTACCAAGCTCGCCTGTTGATCTGCCGCTCATCGTCGTAATGCGAGCGCTCGGCCTCGATACTGACAAGGAAATAGCAGATGCAATCTCGCTCAAACCGGAAATTCAAGATAGACTTGACGTGTCGTTCGAAAAGGCAGTAGAGGCAAAAACGACGAAAGACGCGCTGATGTACATTGGAAACAGAGTCGCGCACGGGATGCTCGACGAATTCAGGTTGAGGCGGGCAGAGTCAGTCTTGGACTGGGGTCTCTTACCTCATCTTGGCAAAACCAGGGACGATAGATATGACAAGGCGATCTTCCTCGGCGAAGCCGTTTGCAAGCTAGCAGAGTTGAGGATTGGACTCGTCGACCCGGACGACAAGGACCACTATGGAAACAAGGTGATCAAGTTTGCTGGACAAATGATTGCTGACCTCTACAGAACTGCGTTCAGAAACCTAGTCAGAGATATGAAGTATCAGCTAGAAAGGACTGGTCAAAGACGCGGGCTGAACGTCGTTGGCGCGGCAATTAGGCCGGGAATTATAACTGATAAGTTGAACAACGCAATTGCCACTGGTAACTGGGGACGTGGAAAGGTGGGCGTCACGCAACTTTTAGATCGAACGAACTATCTCTCGACTCTATCTCACTTGCGAAGAATCCAATCTCCACTTTCACGCAGTCAGCCGAACTTTGAAGCAAGAGACCTTCACGCAACTCACTTTGGCAGGATTTGCCCTAGTGAAACACCAGAAGGGTCGAACTGTGGTCTTGTCAAGAACCTCGCGCTCTCTGCACTTATTTCGGTCAGCGTGCCTAGCGCTCAGGTCGTCGCGAAGCTTTACGATCTTGGCGTCAAGCCATTCAAAGAAGCTGAAGACAAAGTAAAGTCTGAGGGTTGCAGGGTCTTTGTCGAAGGACGTTTCGTAGGCTTTGTAAGAGACGGTGCAGCATTAGCAAGCTCCTTCAGGAAGCTCCGTCGCGACGGACAGATCCATCCGCACGCAGGAATAGCATACTTCCCATCCGTAAGGGAGGGCGGAGTTAACCGCATCTATGTTTCTGCAAATTCAGGTCGTGTTCTGCGACCTCTCATAATCTGCGAAAATGGCAAGATGCTTCTGACGCAGGAGATGATGAAGCAGGTCGAGTCAGGACAACGCAACTGGAGGGACTTGGTGCAGATGGGCGTGATCGAGCTGATCGATGCCAACGAAGAGGAGAACTCTTTGATTGCGATAGATAGCAAACATGTCTCGGAGAAAGCAACACATCTGGAGATGTACCCATCTTCCATCCTTGGAATCGCTGCGTCAATCATTCCTTATCCAGAGCACAACCAGTCGCCGAGAAACACGTACGAATCTGCCATGGCAAAGCAATCACTAGGCTTTCCGACACCAACTTATCCTTTCAGCACGTATGTCAGAGAGCATCTTCTGGTTCACCCTCAACCACCACTAGTAAAGACAAAATCTACATCTTTGCTCAGCCTTGACGAACGACCAACGGGGCAAAACGCGATTGTCGCAGTGCTTTCATTTGAAGGCTATAACATCGAAGACGCTATCATCTTCAACAAGTCAGCAATCGATAGAGGATTTGCTAGATCGATTTTCTACAGATTGTATGAAGCGGAAGCAAAGCAGTATCTTGGAGGAATGAAGGACAGTTTCGAAGTTCCAAGAGCAGATGCAAACATTCGAGGATATCGCGGAGAGAAATATTATCGCCTTCTTGAGTCAGACGGAGTCGTCATGCACGAAGCTCAAGTCACCGGCGGTGACGTGATAATTGGAAGAACTAGCCCGCCACGATTCATGGAAGAGTACAAGGAATTCGAAGTGAAGGGTCCCTATAGACGTGATACTTCACTCGGCGTTAGGGCTAGCGAGAACGGTGTAGTCGATGCGGTATTCGTCACCGAGAACGAAGAGGGCGGAAAAATGTTCAAGGTCCGCGTCAGGGACATGCGCATTCCTGAAATTGGGGACAAGTTTGCTTCAAGACACGGGCAAAAAGGAGTCATTGGCCTGGTTGTTAACCAGGAAGACATGCCATATACAGAAGACGGCTTGGTTCCGGATGTCATAATCAATCCACACGCTTTCCCCTCAAGGATGACTGCAGGCCAATTTATTGAATCGTTGGCTGGCAAAGTCGCGGCCCTCAGAGGCACGCCGGTGGATGGAACTGCGTTCACTGGCGAAACAGCAGATTCGCTTGAAGACACGTTAAAGGAAAGCGGGTTTGCTCCAACAGGAAGGGAGGTCATGTATGACGGGCGAACTGGAAAGAAATTCGCAGCCGACGTCTACATCGGAGTAGTGTTCTATCAAAAGCTCCACCACATGGTTGCTGACAAGATCCATGCAAGGGCCCGAGGTCAGGTCCAGATGCTCACAAAGCAGCCTACCGAAGGAAGAGCTAGGGGTGGTGGGCTGCGATTCGGAGAAATGGAGCGAGACTGTCTCATTGCCTACGGCGCATCAATGGTTCTGAAAGACAGACTCCTAGACGAGGCGGACAAGACAGAGGTCCACGTGTGTGAAAAGTGCGGTCTGATTGCATACTTTGACGCTAAACAGCGAAAATACGTTTGCAGGGTGGATGGCGACTCGGCAAGAATCTCGACCGTCGTCATTGCGTATGCGTTCAAGCTGTTGCTGCAGGAAATGATGAGCCTGAACATTGCTCCAAGGCTTCAGTTGAGAGACAAGGTGTAGTGGTGAAATAATATGGCACTTGAAGAATCCATCAAAGCAGTTGGCGGGATACGATTTGCTTTCCTCTCGCCGGGTGAGATCAGGAAATACAGCGTAGCTGAAATCACTGCGCCTGAGACGTACGATGAAGATGGCATGTCCGTTCAGGGAGGTTTGATGGACAATAGGTTAGGCACTTTGGAGCCTGGACAGAAATGCGCGTCTTGCGGCAATACGGCACCAAAGTGTCCTGGACACTTTGGGCACGTCGAACTTGCAGAGCCCGTAATTCACATAGCGTTTGTTGACGAGGTCCACAAACTACTGATTTCAACGTGCAGGGCCTGCGGAAGACTGCTCCTTTCCGAGGAGGACATCGCTGAATACAGGAAGAGACTGGATGAAAGAGCCGCGTCTTCGCCAATGCTCATCGAGATCATTTCGAGAGAGATCTTACTCAAGGTAAAGAAAGCAAAGCAATGCTATTTCTGCGGCAAAGGGCAATACGAAATCGAGTTCACAAAACCCACCGTCTTCCATGAAATTACAGAGAGCGGGGGAGCGACAAGACTACTCCCTGTCGCGATCAGAGAACGACTGGAGCGAATAACTACAGATGATCTAAAGCTTCTTGGTTACGATCCTTCGAGTGCAAGGCCTGAGTGGCTAATCCTTCAGGTGCTTCCGGTCCCACCAGTGGCGGTCAGACCTTCAATAACTCTCGAGTCTGGTATCCGCTCAGAAGACGATCTGACGCACAAAATTGTTGACATACTTCGAGTCAACCAGCGAGTCAGGGAAAGCAAGGAATCTGGAACTCCACCTCTGATTGTTCAAGATCTTGTAGACCTATTGCAGTACCATGTTACGACCTACTTCGATAACGAGGTTTCAGGTATTCCTCAGGCACACCACCGAAGTGGTCGCCCGCTAAAGACTATCAGCCAGAGGCTCAAAGGGAAGGAAGGAAGATTCAGGGGCAGTCTGTCTGGTAAACGTGTTGATTTCTCCAGCCGAACTGTGATATCTCCGGATCCCTCTTTGGATATCTCAGAAGTGGGTATTCCATTCGAGGTAGCTAGAAAGCTCACTATTCCAGAAAAAGCATCACCTTGGAACATTGAATTCCTGAA
>DAHVAI010000448.1 GCA_027314685.1 Nitrososphaerota archaeon
CTATGGGTTGACCTCGGGTATATTCTCGAAAGATCAAACTGAGATTAACAGGTTCTTTAACGAGGTCCAGGCGGGAGTACTATACGCGAACAGAACATCTGGTTCGACAACAGGGGCCGTAGTTGGGGCGCAGTCGTTCGTTGGCTGGAAAAGAAGCGGGTCTAGCGGCAAGGGAACAGGGGCTCCATACTATCTGCAGCAATTCCTTAGAGAGCAGAGCCAGACGAGTTACGACTAGGCTCGTTTGATGTTCGTAACTCTCAGCTTGAAGACTAGTGTTTTTCCAGCCATGGGATGCCTGCCGGCCTTGCCGTAGGCCTTCTCTGGTGGAAGGGTCACTTCCTTTTCCTCGTTTATCGCCATACCAGTCAAAGCTTCCTCAAAGCCCACAATGACCTGTCCAGCGCCCAGCTGAACCTGAAGCGGCTTGTAATCCCGCGCAGGGTTGTACATCCCGTGTTTCTTCGCCTCAGATTCGATGGAAGTGTCAAAGACCTGTCCGCCGGGGAATTTGCCTAGATAATGAACGAAAACAACATCGCCTTTTTGCGCCTTGAAGTTGGTGCTCATGCTTTGCGTCAACAAGCATCGTCAGGAATAACTACTAAAGAATCTCGGTCAACTTTCAGAAGTCTTAAGTTAACGCTTGAGATTCTTGTCTCATGAGCGGGCCGAAGAAATACGATCTGATTATAATTGGAACGGGTTCGGCGAGTAATCTGTACGATGCTTTGATTCAGAGAAATCCAAAGATAAAAATTGCAGTTATAGACAAGGACGATGCCGGCGGAATTTGCTTAACACGGGGATGCATTCCCTCAAAGATTCTTCTTTATCCGGCAGAACTTGTCAGCGACATCAATCGTGCACGTGAGTTTGGGATCTACACAGAGATCAAAAGCATCGATTTTGGACGAATTATGGATCGGATGCGTTCGCTCATCGAAAAAGACATCGAGTCGATTAGAGCAGGATTGTCTTCATCTAAGAACATTGACTATTACCACGAGGTCGCGGAATTCGTCTCTCCATACACAATGAAGGTAGGAAGCGAGACAGTTACTGCGAATAGGATATTCCTCTGTCTCGGATCAAGGACTATGATTCCAAAGATCAAAGGAATCGAAGAGTCAGGGTACATCACGAGCGATACAATCCTGAAACTAACCAGACTGCCGAAGAGCGTTGTGATTATTGGCGGGGGATATGTTGCCGCTGAATACGGGCTCTTCCTTGCAAACATGGGCTCGGATGTCACGATAGTTGGGAGAAACAAGCGATTCCTACATGAAGAAGAACCTGAGATTTCGCGTTTGGTGGAAGAAGATCTTGGCAAGCGTCTGAAAATCGTCACCAATTGCGAGGTTGCGGAAGCGAGCAAATTGCCCAACGGAATGAAGCATTTGGTTGCAAATGAGAGAAGTACCAAGAAGTTACGCGAGTTTGAAGCAGAAGAAATCATGATCGCTTCAGGAAGGGAATCGCTTGCCGACATTCTGCACCCTGAAAGATCTGGTGTAAAGTTGACAAAAGATGGCTGGATAGAGGTTAATGAATTCTTGGAGACTTCGCAATCGAACATCTGGTGTTTTGGCGACGCAAAGGGCAAGTATCTCTTCAAACATGTTGCAAACTACGAATCCGAAATAATTTACTACAACGCGATCCTAAAACGGAAGGTTCCTGTGGACTATCACGCAATTCCTCATGCAGTCTTCACGGACCCTGAGGTTGCAAGTGTCGGCATGAGCGAGAAGGAAGTAGTCGAGAAAATCGGAGCAGAGAACGTCTTGGTTGGATATTACCGGTATGAGGACACCGCAAAGGGAGAAGCGATGAAAGTCAAAAACTACTTTGTCAAGGTGTTGGTCAATGGATCTAACAACGAGATACTTGGAGCGCACATAGTTGGCCCTCAGGCTTCTGTGTTGATCCAGGAGATCATCAACGCGATGTACGCCCCCACGAGGAGCGCAGAGATAATCGGCGAGTCAATGCATATTCATCCGGCGCTGAACGAGGTCGTCCAGCGAGCGTTTGGTTCGTTGATGCCGGTCCAGCACTATCATGAACATGTTCTAGGAAATGAATTATAGAGTATCTTGCCAGGGTTTTGTTCAGTTGTCGGTAAATCAGATCTAATCTTCTCCTCGTTGATTTTCTGAGGTCGGGATAATTCAGTGAAAAGCAGGATCACTCCAAGACATAGAATCAGCAGTCCAAATCCAAGCAGAATAAGATCTTGCGCCAGGTTGAAACTAGGGAAACTGAGACAAGTGTGGAGATTGCAGAAATTCAGCGCTTCATGATAATTTCCCAAGGCGTTGAATACCCTACGGTTCCCTAAATCGCAATCGAAGCGCCTATTACAATAGCGGCTGATGCTATGATGAGATAGCGCGAACGGTATCTTTCCAATAACAAGTGATGCAAACAAGGATTCTATTGAGTATGACAATCAACAACGAGTCTTACCGTCAGGCTTCGAGCTTGAGAGTCGCTTTGAGTCCCTTGTACCCATTCCTTATCGTGACTTCGGTTACGCTGGCAGCTTCAGCGACATCTTTTTGCGTCTTGTTTTCATTTTCCATTACGCAAGCAACGTACAGCGCAGCTGCTGCTAACCCCATGGGGTCTTTGCCCGCAGAAGTCCTTTGCTCTTCAGCTTGTCTCAGAATAGCAATCGCTCTGCGCTTGGTTTTTTCCTGAAGACCCACCTTACTTGCTATTCTTGCAATGCATTTTACTGGGTCTACTACTGGCATCCTCAAATCGAGTTCCCTAAACAATAGTCGATAGCACCTCGCCAGTTCCTTCTTCTTTATGCCGCTGATCGCAGCAACGTCCTTTAGAGTACGGGGCGTTTCGGTATCCCTGCAGGCAGCATAGAGAGCGGCTCCGATGAGTGCAGAAATAGATCTACCGCGTATGAGGCCGCGTTCCAGTGCCTTTCTGTAGATGTAAGCTGATTTTTCAACGACAACGCCGCCTACGTTTAGTTTGTCAACGAGCCGATCAAGTTCGCTAAACGCCTGTCTGCGATTGCGATCGTCAGATGCGTGAACCTGACTGCGTCCGTCCCACGTGCGAAGCCTTTCGATGGTACTCTTCATCGACGCAGGCAATGTTTTGCCGGAGGCGTCTCTGTCCTGAGCGCCTATTACAGTTGCAAGACCCATATCGTGTACTGCGAGGCTAGATGGAGCACCGGTGTGTGCTCTATTGTCTTTCTCTTCCTGCGAAAATGCACGCCATTCGTGACCAGTCTCCGCAATTTTCTCTTTCATGACATACCCGCAGTTGCTGCAGAAAAATTCTCCGCTTCCATAATCCATAACGGAGGGCCCCTTCCCGCATCTCGGACAACGATCCGTAGTCCTAGATATATTTCTTAGATCTTCAGACTTACGTGGAATGACGCTCAATTAGACAAAAACCGTCTTTTACTGTCTAGCGTCTGCCCCTTCGGAATGATTCTTGATTGCTGATGTTGTCACAAACCGGGCAGCTAAGACCGCCTCGCTCATTGCTGCGCATTCTTATGCTGTGTTTAGTACATAACGCTGGTTGGCTCGATTTGTCTGACATGGAAACAAGACAGTTTAACGAGTATAAGGCGCTATCTATTCAATAAAAAGAAAACCTTCTCTATCACTGGATTGGAGGATACTGATTTCTTCTTTCATATCGCGTTTCTATATTTGCAGGAAGTCGGAATAGCCTGGAAATCAGCATCAAAGAGTATAGACGGAATGATAATCGCCGCTATCAGTCGATGATTTTTTTCTTTTCAAGAAATTTGAAAAAAAGCAAATGTACTTAAACAGGTTTGTACACTCACATATTGCAAATCAAATTGCCAGCAAAGAAGAAAGCGCAAAAAGGTAAGAAGAAGTAAGCCGACTGGCTTTCGGTCATTTGCTCACTTGTTGATTTAATTAGCAAGAACAGGTGGGCGGATGACTGCTTTTTGTTAAACACCTGAAAGTACAGCCCGCTTTTCTGGACTATTTTGAATGTTTAGTAAATTCAAGGGTGGAAAGGCTACATACTCTACGAATCCGCCTCTAACAACGCCTTAATACCCGTCTAGGAGAGGATGCAGTTGAAGCGTGTTTAGAAAATGAGTTATGGAAATAGGGGAAATTACAGAAACAGATCGGGAGACCGGGGCGGAAGTGGCAGCTACAATCGACCTCCAAGAGTCATGCACGATGTCACTTGTTCGGACTGCGGTAAAAAGACCCAAGTACCGTTTGAGCCTACTCAAGGAAGGCCTGTCTACTGCACAGAATGCCTTCCTAAGCATAGGGCTCCAAAGAGAGAATTCTGACCTTTCTATTCTGAAATGAAAATTCGGGATACAATTCTCTCCACTGCGCATTTTTTCGCTGGTCTTTTCTTGCTTTGAATGTCTGCAAGAAGCACCGTTGCGTGAACTGCTGCTTTCACACTGAGATGCTCCTCTTGGATGAGGATGTCAAACGGATTGCTGATCTGGGTTATGAAGAAAAGTTCTTTGTAGCAAAATCACAAGGCTTCAAGGTGCTAAAAAACAGCCGAGCGGGAAGGTGTGTGTTCCATGATGGGACGCAATGCACAATTTATGAGAACAGACCGAAGGGATGCAAGCTCTACCCAATTATCTTTAACGAAGATTCGCTATCGGCTGTGAAAGACGATTTCTGTCCCTACCGGGGAGAGTTTAGGCTGTCGGCAAAAGCAAAGCGCGAGTTGTCAGATGATGTTTATCCACGCTTGATGGCCGAAAGACTGGAAAGAAAAGCTGAAAGTCGATAGATATACATCTGGCAATCATTTGTGTTAAAACGATCTTTCCTGGGCTCTTGCCATACGCATGTCAATTACATTTCGGTTCGTCGAAAGATATCTTTGAAGAGGCAGGTCGA
>DAHVAI010000449.1 GCA_027314685.1 Nitrososphaerota archaeon
CAAGGTGTGCGGTTCGGGGTTGAAGGCAATAATGCTCGCAGCCCAATCCATCCGAGCAGGTGACGCCGTTTGTACAATTGCAGGAGGCATGGAAAGCATGAGTCAGACCCCCCATCTTCTGAAGGATCTACGTTGGGGTCTAAGAATGGGTGATTCGAAGATGCTCGATGCAATGATCACAGACGGCCTTTGGGATGCATTCAACAACTATCACATGGGGATGACTGGGGAAATTATAGCCGAGAAGTACGGAGTTACGAGAGAGGAGGCAGACGAGTTTTCTCTTAATTCATACAGAAAAGCAATCAAGGCTATCTCGCAAGGATACTTCAAGGACGAGATAGTACCAGTCGGTATTGAACGTTCCGACGGTAAACCTGAACAATTCTCAGTAGATGAGTGCGTTAGACGCGACACGACTCTTGAAGGTCTACGTTCGCTGAAACCTGTTTTCAAACAGAATGGCATTCTGACTCCTGGCAACTCTTCAAAGCTCTCGGACGGCGCGGCTGCTGTAATGGTATCTTCAGAGGCAATGGCCAGATCACGAGATCAGGACATACTGGCAAGAATCGTTGAGTACGACCAAATTGGGGTAAAGCCAGAGCTAGTGATGGAAGCCCCAATACCTGCCAGCAAGAAGGTCTTGAAGAAAGCTGGCCTTGCGATAAACGATATTGATTTAGTAGAGCACAACGAAGCATATTCAACCGCAAGCGTTGTCATTCAAAGGGAGCTTGGCATACCTGATAACAAATTCAACGTGAATGGAGGTGCAATTGCGTTAGGTCATCCGATTGGATGTACCGGTGCTGCTCTAGTTGCCAAGATGACATACGCTCTCAGAAATAGGAGACTACATAGAGGACTAGTAACACTTTGTTTAGGCGGGGGAGAGGCCGTCGCAATGATACTCGAAGTATGAGCTATGGATATCCCATACTAGTAATCTCACGCGTGAATCAGATTCTCAATTTTGGGAATCGTCTACCTTGATTTTAAGCCTAGCCAACCCATTCTGACATAGGGAGATAAATTGCAGACCGCAAAAACGGTTCCTCACAATCATATGAGTGACAGAGTTGAATTTCACGCCCTCATTGCAAGACTCAGTAAAGAGTATCCGAACGAGATTGCAGAGTTTGAAACTGGAGACAAGTGAGGAAGATACATGCATCGTTCGAACGCATCGAAGGTACAGATAGTCGAGTACGGCGATTCTAAGCTTTTCAGACCTAACATCATAGTTGGTCTACCTGAGGTAGGTCTCGCGGGATCTATTGCAACTTCATACCTTGCCCACGCGCTCCAGCTGCCAGAGATTGGATATGTAGAATCAGAACTTGAGCTGCCGGTCATCATTGTTGAGAAAAGTGTGCCTAAATACCCTTTCAGAATCTACGGCAAACGGAACCTTGTAGTGTTTGTATGTGATATACCATTGACACCTCGGCTTGCGACCGAGTTCTCTTTCTCATTGGTCGAGTGGGCCCTTACAAAACACAGCAAACTCGTGATTGGTACAAGTGGTCTACCGTCAAGTGACAGACTCGAACAGGAACAGGAGTTACCAAACGTCTTCTACGCAAGCACTGCTCAGAAAGACGCCTATTCCTCCATAATGGGAGCGGCCCAACCTCTTGAAGAGGGCGTTTTTATGGGAACGTATTCGCTTATTCTGAAGAGATGCATGACGATGCGGCAACCAAACATTACCTTCTTTGCAGAATCACATCTTGACTTTCCAGACCCTGGAGCAGCTGCTGCCGTGATCAACGTCTTGAAACTGTTACTGGGGTTAGACATAGATATTAGGCCGCTGTTGCTAGAATCTGAGCAGATTAGGCTGAAGACTCGAGACCTAATGAAACGAACACAAAAGTCAATGAAAGAAATGTCACAAGGTACGCCTGAGCTGTACGCATGATTCATAAGGGGTGGGTTAGCCTTGTGGTATGGCTAAGATGATACTTTTTCGGACGTTGGGAAAGAGATTGAGGAAATATTCTCTGGCTATTATATCGCCCTTTTTGATGTCCTTACCAGAAGAAAGTAAAATTTGAGATGCAGGCGATTTCAATCAGGTTGACCTTTGGGATAAATCCGGCAAGCGGATCGGCAAGATTCCGAAATGGCATTGTAGTGATGACTTTTTCACTAAGCAAGAGAAATCATGTAGTTAAATTAGTTTGAAGCGAGTTTATAGAAATTAATAGTGAGGAATCTGGGCATACCTCGGAGACCGTGGATAATATGAGCGATCCAAACGTGGTAGGTCTTTCTCAAGTTTGAAAATTGTCTCACACCTTATATTGCACATCTGCCTATAATTTTTAGGCGAATGTCGATTTTGGCAGCAAACAAAAAGAAGGATGTCAAGGAGAACAGGAAGGGACAGATAGTTCTGAGAAGGCCAGAAGAGAGCATCCTTGAACTAGACAGAGCACTCTCGGATTACATCAGACGTTTTGACAGTACGTGGCCATCTCTCTTCCAGGGCGGGTTCTTCGGCCCACGCTGGTGGCGCTCGTTTGAGCTACCGGAAACTAGGCGCGCTTTCGCAGATCTGATAGATTCTGGGGATCATTATAGTGTTAAGATAGAGGTTCCAGGTATACCTAAGGAGAAGCTCGACATTTCCGTTACTCCAAAGGGGATAAAGATTGAGGGCGAGGCGGAAACGAAAATCGACGAGGATAAGGAAGGCTACATTCACAAAGAGAGGACGTGGTCAAAAGTGAAAAGAGAGCTAGCTTTTCCCGAAGAGGTAGTTCCGGATCAGGCAAACGCTGAAATCAAAGAAGGAGTACTGCAAGTTACAGTCCCAAAGAAGAGTCCTACAGAGGTAAAGTCGCACAAAGTCCAAGTGAAGTAGATAAGCTCAATATTTTTCTTCGTACGAGATTCCGGAATGCTCGTTTCTTAGATGAGCGGTCATCTCGGAATCTGTCGAAAACTTTCTGCCGCAAACAGGACATCTCCTTCCTCTTTCATCATAGGGCGTGACCACTGTCAAGATTTCAGGTCTAGATTTCTTTGGATCGATTCAAAGTAAAAATAATTTCGAATAAAACTGGGCGAAGACTGAATTTATAAGAATGCTTCTATTTCATATTCCTTGAGTCAGCCTGAGCAAAGAAGAACTGCGCCTCAAGGCAAATCAGAAAATGCGGTCGATGGGCATTGACCACGTGCTGGCCATGAGCGAAAGAATTAGAGAGAAAGTCGAACATCTCCCTGAGTTTGTAAGCTCGGATATAATCGCATCATACGTTGCGACTAACGAGGAAGTTCAAACCGAGCAAATAATCCGAGACTCATTGAGTCAAGGCAAAAGGGTACTAGTTCCTAAGGTTATTTCTCGAAACGAGCTATTATTTTCAGAAATTAAGGAAATGGCTGATCTTGAGACAGGGACGTTCGGTTTATTGGAACCAAAACTCAGCTTGATTCGTCGCGTTCCCCTGATGGATGCAAAACTCATCCTAGTACCTGTGGTTGCATGGGACGAAAGGGGTTATCGAGTCGGCCATGGAAATGCATACTTCGATTCCGCGCTTTCCGGGATAACGAGTATTACAATTGGTCTTGGTTTTGAGGCACAAAGAACGGATCACGTTCCAGAAGAAAGACACGACGTCCCTCTGAAAATGATTATCACAGAAAAAAGAATTATGCGTTTCGACTAGCTAGCTTCTCATCGTGTAGAGAACGAAGGCAGCAATACCGAACGGGAGCAGGGATGCCAAGAATGGTATGATCGGAGAGATGTTGCTATACAGAAGACCGGCGAACACCTGCGAGGGTAGAGAAACCATTGTGGGAAGTATGCTGAACATCGCAAGGACTTTCCCTCTGTTTTGCTTCTCAATGGCTTCTGCCTGCAAAGTAGATAGAGACGGAGTCTGAAGTGCCGTTGAGACAGCGCCAGTCACTCCCCATTCCAGAAGCTCATCCATGGATTTTGCTTGGGTGAACATTACATTGCTCACGGGTGCGGCAACCGAGGCGAGCAATATACTGGTTTTCGAACCCAGTCTGCGAATCAAGAATACAACCGCGAATAGAAGACAGACTGTCGTTACACCAGCAAGATCTACAACAAAGCTGTAGGAAATCGCATTTATCTTCAGATAATCCACAACGTATATTGATACAAACGGCGAAGTCAATCCAGTTCCAATACCCGCTAGTGTGACATAGATCAAGAGTCGCTTCACAATCTTTGTTGATTTCCTGACTGAACTAATCCCTTCGACAAATGAAGCACTGAAGTAGGAGAGAAAAGATTTCGTCGGCATTTTTCCTACGACGTATGTTTCTGAGAGATTGACGGTTCGGATCGCGACCGCGATTATTCCAAAGAGCCCCGCGATTACATAGGAGAATTGCAACCCATGTCTTGCGCCAAACTCATTGATCAACAATCCACCGAATGTGGGAGCAAACATCGACGGAATTGTGTTTATTGCACTGAATACCGCAAACCCTCGTATCCTATCATCAGCCCTAATTGAATCCATCATTATAGAGTTGAAGGCAGGCGTGTAGATGCTTGCTGCAGAAGCCAGAGTTAGTGGAAGTATTATAAATATCGATGAGCCGGCTAGAGAGTAAACGAAACTAGCTCCAACGGAGATCCAGCTAAATACGATCACAATCTTCCTTCTTCCCCACGTGTCTGCGATGTAACCGCCGAGAAACAGCGCGAATAGTGTAATGCCCGTCCCATAGGCGACCAAGAGACCAATAAGAAATGGAGAGGCTCCCAACGAAGCAAAGTAAACGGACTGGTAGGGGTTTGCCATAGCAGTTCCGACAGACCAGATTGCCGATGTCGAAGTGAGAACCAAGGCGCTCTTGGGCAACGCCATGAAGTTGCGAATCCTTGCGAATGTGCCTTCATCGCTCATCTCATCTCGACCTGACTACAAACAAGGAAAACTGATCTGATAAGACTAATTGATTTTGCAGTTTAAGACGAGAGCTCCGTCGACCTTCCCATTTTTCAGTTCCCTCAGAGCTTCATTTGCTTGTTCCAGTTTGCGCTCATTGACCTTGCTTTGCAATCTGAGCCTCACGGCGAGGTCTAGAAATTCCCTGGCATCAGAACGCGTGTTTGCCTCGACACTGAGTATTTTTCGCTCGCCAAACAGGTACCCGGCGTAATCAATTTCTGGTATGTTTGTCATGTGTATTGCCGCGATACATACGATCCCGCCCTTCTTGACATTCTTTAGAGCTTGCAGAACGACCTGACCCGCCGGAGCAAACACGATTGCACTGTCCAGCGTTGGCCTCGCAAGATCTTCATCAGAATTTGATTGAACCGTATTTGTGGCGCCGAGTTTCTTTGCTAGGTCTAAATGAGTTGAACTTCTGGAATAAGCTGTAGTTTCGTAACCTAGCTTGGATGCAAGTTGAAGAGCCAGGTGCGCAGATCCTCCGAACCCGAAAAAGCCTATCGACCCTCCGGGTCTGGGAAAAGACAACTTCATGGCTCGGTAGCCGATGATACCTGCGCACATGAGTGGTGCCAATTCTATGGGATCTGAGTTTGGAAGCGAAAACACGTAACCTTCCTTGGCTGTAACATATTCTGCATATCCGCCATTTACGTTGTATCCTGTGAAGGTCTTGTGGTCGCATAGATTCTCTCTCCCAGAAACACAGAATTCGCAGCGTCCGCACGTATCGTGTAGCCATGGTATCCCCACCAAATCCCCTTTGCAAAGACTCTTGACTGAGCTTCCAATCTCTAAGACTCTTCCCACTATTTCATGCCCAGGAACAACAGCTGGAAGCTTTGGTGGAAGATCTCCTTCTACAATGTGCAAATCGGTCCTGCAAACACCGCACGTCTCTACTTTTACCAGAATCTCATCCTCTCTGTATTCGGGCGGGCTCAATTCCTCGAATTTTAGAGGATCCATTTTAACATCGGATGGATTATGTAGTACCATTGCGCGCATGGTTGTCCAAGAGCTCCTGAAAAGCAGTTATCTTTTAATCACAAGTTTTCCATTTATCTTTGGTTTCATTAGGAGATCCCATGGGGTAACCACGCCCTTGTCACATACTAGGCATTCTACCACAACGTCCTTCATCGCAAGCGCGGCCTTCTTGATATTTGTCGTCCCGTCGATTGGAATGGGTTCAACCTTCTCTAGATCTCCCAAGCTTGCATCCAGCAATCTCTCGGGATGAATGGAAATATCGGAAAGCCTCGAACTGCTGAACAAGTAACCGATGATCCGCCTGTCCGTAACAAGTGTGTTCTCACCCTTGATGAACATACGTCGAAACCGGTGATTGAACATTTCCTGAAGCACCGCTTTCAGCTGGGTCCTCGACGGTAGCGAAAAGATCGGCGAAGCTACCTGTTCGACCGTCATTGTTGTGTCTAGGATGCCGTTTTGATACAATTCAAGAAGGTCTCGCAGACTGGCGAATCCTCCGAGTCGATCTGATTCAACCCATGAGAATCCAAATTTCGTCTTTTCAAAGACCTCGAGGAGACTAGCGATCTGATCGTTCACGTCAACAGTGGACAATTGAAGCGAAGCGTTTTCACAAGGCTGTTCCAAGAAACTCGCATAGTCCTTCGGCTGTGTCTCCTGCAAACTCGAAAGGCAAGAGAATCCGAAAACTGCAAATTTCTTCTTCTGACCGGGCTTGAACCCTATTGGAAGCGCGTCAATCTGGTGAAAACGCAACAAAGAAACGGCAAGTAACATTTGCGTTCCAGGTTCCAGTACCGGATATGTTCTATTGAATATGTGAGGCAGAGCATCTCCAATCTTCATTGGACCAAACAGAGAAACCATATCTCTATTAGTGTTTACCGGCTGACATTGTCTTCGCAGTCTTATAATTAATATTGAATCATTTCAGTGCAAAGAGCATAAATTAGTCAAATCCCACACTGATATTGACTCATGATTCAACTCCAGTTTTTAGTCCCTTCAGAAAGTTGGATAAAGAGTCTGTGCGAGAACGATTTAGCGACAGTCAAAATCCTCAGCATGAAAGTTGAATCTTCAGATGATCAAGTAACGCATTTTGTCGACATCGTTTCTGACAAGGTCGATTCTCAGAAGCTCGTTGAGGAACTTCGTAATTCACCAAGTATCGTACAGAGTGATGTTGCAACCGTGGGATCAAATCGCGTTGTTGGAGCTGTGACAAGCAGAGAGTGCAAAGTGTGCACTGTGATCATGGATTCAAAATCAGGATACTTTGTAGGCCCTGCTGTTAGCGAACATGACTCGCAAATGAGCTACAAGCTATTCATGGGCGGAGACGCAATACCAAAATTCCTTCAGATACTTCATACCAAAGGCATCGATTACAAGATCTCTGACATTTCAAAAATATCAGCAAAGAGGGCGCTGACTCCAAAACAGGAAAAGGTGTTAAAGTCTGCGCTCGAGCTTGGATACTACGACTTTCCAAAGCGAATCTCCACGGAGCAGCTCGCCAAAGCTGTGGGTTCTGCTCCCAGTACGGTGACAGAAATTCTGAGGAGAGCCGAGAGAAGAATCATCAGCGGATACTTCGAAGCTAACTGAGCAAACCAAGCATAATTCCCGAATTAGCTCGGGATTGCAGAGATTAACCAGAACTGCACGTACGACTCATGCGGCTTTGTTAGTCTCGGATAACTCGATGGCACTCGAAGTGGTCAAGGCACTCTCGGATGAGTACTCCAGAAAGATAGTACTTTCAATAATTTCAAAATCGCTCTCGATCGAAGAAATCAGCAAGCAGCAACATATTCCGATAAGTACGTGCTACAGGCGAGTTCATGAACTCCAAACTTATGGAATCGTTAAGATTGACAGGACAATAATTCAGGAGGATGGGAAGAAGTTTGTCTGTTACAGGGCATCCTTCAAGAATGCATCAATCAATTTGGAGTCAGGAGAATTAAAGGTCGACGTCGAGCCAAACAGAGATCCGTCAGATAGGTTTCACGAAATGTGGTCTTCTGTTAGGAGAGTTGGGAAGGCTGCGGCGGTGGCAGAGTCTGGGACACCTTTGGTTCGAGTATAGATTGGAAGATGTTCTGGGCGCACAATCCAGATACGATTTTGCCATAAAATTTGGTTGTAACATTGCATGAACGAAGCTAGAACTCGCGACACCCAGATTGGCGAGTACATCCAGCCTCCAGTACTAGTGAATCTGACCGAAACAGCCAGAACGGTGGCGAGGATCATGGCATCAAAAAACTCGTCATGCGCTATCGTTATGCTAAACGATCAACCGGTAGGGATAGTAACAGAATGGGATCTGCTTACCAGGGTTGTGATTCTAGGCAGAGATCCTTCGAAAACGCCAGTGAGCGAGGTAATGTCTGCGCCACTCTGGACAATTCCATCATATTCGAAGATTGACGAAGCTGTCTCGCTGATGGTCGAAAAGGGCTTCAGAAGGCTAGTCGTCAAAGATGGCGAGAGAATATTAGGACTAGTAAGCTTAATGCAACTTGAAGGAAACAACCGAGAGGCATCGATTCCTTTGAGAACGCTCCAGTCTGCAAAAGGATTCTGTCCAATATGCGGGAAGAATCAACCCGATGTGGAGGAGCTGTCAAAGCACCTAAGAATTGAGCTAGCGTCTAGAAACTCCGACTAGGCATGGTGTAGAGCGCTTTCTTGGCTGCTAGCCCGCATATGTGTATTCCTTTGCTTCCCTTCTACTCTTGTAAGCGGTCTTTGCGGAATAATTGCACTTTGTACAGGCTCCATGATTCATTGGAGCGCCGCACTTGGGGCACTTTCTAAGAGTCGGCAATTTCTTCTGAGCTTTGGTCGGCAATTTCTTTTCACCGCAGGTCGTGAGGCACGAACCGCGCTCTTACAAGCTCTTGCAGATACTTCACCTGCATTGGCTCCGCACGGATCACATCAGTAGATGTGACTATGCCTACAAGCTTCCTATCTCTTAACACTGGAAGCTTTGAAACATGTTTTTGCGTCATCAGCTTTGCTGCATCTTCCAAGCTTGCGTCCGCGCTGATTGCGACCACTGGCGCGGTCATAACATCTCTTGCAAACGTCTTCTTGGGATCGAGAGAAGTCAGGTAGGCCTTTTTTAGGACATCTCCCTTTGTGATAATGCCCGCAACCGCATCCTTGTGAACGACAACAATGCATCCTACGTCCTTATCCAGCATTCTGCCTACTGCATCGCTGATTGTTTCTGAGTTGCCTGCTGTGACAACGTTTGTTGTCATCACGTCAAATACTTTCATTACCGAAGTGGACGGTGCTGCCATGCCATATCACTGTCTAGCTTGTTCTTATAACCGGCGTTTGAGGAATTTGCTTTGCTATCTTTTCATCCAGGCGCATTCTTTCCTCAATGAACCTTCGAATGGCATCGTTGACCACTTCAGCTCTACTATGATATCCTTGGTCAGAAACCAGCACATCGAGCTTTGACGCAAGCTCTATGGGAATCTTGACTGTCGTGTAGGTCTTTCTCATTTTCTCTCTCATCTCAAAAATAGATAGGAAAGGGTCGACCTCTACTTTCTCAGGTACGCGACTAGGAATCCCAGTCCGCCTGCAAGTACTCCGACTCCGCAGACGATGAGTGCGTATCCCGTAGGATCAATAAGCCCGGATAGTATGTTTACGTGCACCCATTCCGATGTCTGGGCTAGGCCTCCTTCGCTTGTAGGCATCAAGCCTCTTTCACCAAAGTATCCACCATACATCAGTAGACCAGAGGCTACCGCCGCTCCTACGTTCATGAGAACTAGGTGTACCCATCCCAAAGTATTCCCGATGACTCCCTTGACCGGCTTGCCGAGATTTATCTCAAAGTGGTGGTAGAAAAGAGCTGTTACTCCTACCGCTATCACGCCCACGGTTATGTACATCACATATCCAACTAAAAACCATGTTCCAGCGCTCCCCGATGCTATCACCTGGGATACTGCTGGAGAAATCCATGGTAGTACTATCGGAACTGTCAATACTGTTGCTACAGCCCCCTGAACAATTGCTGCAAAGATAAACCTGTTTGACCATTTGCTCACCCTAATCAGAAGAGTTCCTGCATTCCTATTTTCTTGCGCAGTGGTCACGATTACAAACACCTGTGACTCATAAGCGAGACCTGACTACTTAAAGCCCCGACACGATTCTCATCTTTGATACCAATCCATGCTTTGCCGTGGCTAAACCTGGCACTTACGATTACCAAGATTGGAAAACGTCTACCTTTCTTAATTAAGACGCAAATTTTGATATTCAAAATAAGGTCTTCGACATGGTACAGCCAGTTTTCGACCTCTATAGAGTCATACAAATTGCAATAGTGATTACGGGGCTAGTTATCGTCTACTATTCGTACAAAGGCTACAGAAGGACTGGAAGCAGGTCTTTACTCTTTCTTGCTCTCGGGTTCGTCTTTGTAGCCATCGGATCTGCCGTGTCGGGTTTGCTTTTTGAATTGCTAAACTATGACCTGATACAAGTCGAGATAGTTCAATCTTCTACAAGACTCGTAGGCTTCCTTCTTATAGTCTACTCGATCGTCGGACCAAAGAAATGAAATATCGTATCTTGGATGAGCGCGGTCTCAGCTCGCACGACTTATTGCTTGGTTGACACTTGAATCAGGAGTGTCATAACCTTATTTCATCCACCTGTTTTTGATGTAAATCGTGACCGACATCAAGACGGGTTGCATTAGCTGGACCTATCCCGACTGGGTCGATTCGTTCTATCCTGCAAAAGCTAAATCCACAGATTTCCTTTCGCTGTATTCCAGAGTGTTCAACATAGTCGAGGTCGATTCATCGTTTTATCGGTCTCCAACACTCTCGACAATGAAACAATGGAAAGAAAAGACTCCTGAATCTTTCTTGTTCACGCTAAAGATGCCAAAACGAATCACGCATGAACTGAGACTTGTTGGTGCTCAGAAAGAATTTGATTACTTCCAAAATGTCGCCAAGATTCTTGGTACTAAACTTGCAGCTGTCATGGTACAGCTTCCTCCATTCTTGAAGTACAGCGGACCTACTCTCGAGACGCTAGACAATTTTCTTTCATCAACAGATCCGGCCATCCGCTACGCTATCGAGTTTCGCAACAAAAGCTGGTTCAACGATGAAACATACGCGCTTCTTAGGTCGAAAAGAGTTTGCTTTGTGTGGTCCGTCAATGAGTACCTGGAAGAGATGCCAAAGGAGGTCACTACCAACTTGATCTATCTTCGCTTCTTGGGCGAATTCGGAAAATTGAAGAAACTGAACAAGATTCAGATTGATAGGTCTGAACTTTTGAGAAAGTGGTGGAATAACCTTAGCGAAGTAATCTCGAAAATCGATCGCTCTTACGTCTTGGTCAGCAACCACTTTGCTGGATATGCTCCGGAAACCGTCAACCAGTTCAGAGCTCTAGCAGGGCTTGAGAAAGTAAACTGGGGGAGTGCCATGCAAAGTGGAACATTGCATTAGAAACACACGGATGTTACTCTCATCTGAACGAACTTGTGGCGTCAACTCAAGGGAAAGACCGAAAGCCAGCCTTGATCAATTGGTACCTTTCCAGCGTTAAAGATTTGACATTTTTTCTCAGGATTTCGTATATGGAGAAAATGGCAAAGTTGAGGAAGCTAAACATGTATTGTCCTTAATACGTCTAGACCTCAAATATGAGATTAAATATCGCGTCACGCGTCGGAACTACTTTCATGTTTGTCTGCTAATGAATGGCCATGCTTATCTAGTTCTGCCACATAACATCATTGTTCTGGAAATTGGCCAGCGACATCTTTGCCGAAGTCGAAAAACAGGCTGAGAGCGCCGCAGCTTCTAGAGCTTCGTGGCGCGGTGTTTTGAGCCTCGATATTCCTACTCTGGGACTTGGGGCAGTTGAGTACCACCTGAGGGCCGCAAAGGCACACGGTGATTTGGAACCGGTCAAATTTGTGAAAATTGACAAGGAGACCGGAAAGGAAGTTGTGAGCAGAGAAGTGCCAAAGATGTACAGATACAAGCTGGGTCCAAGCGGCGAGCGCCTTGATGTTCAGGAAATATCCCAGGATGATGTCAAGGAAAAAGTGCGGTACGAAGGTGAGTTGCTCGTGTCAGTCCGAAATGAGAGAAGATTTTTCCTAAAGGATGAGCTTGAAATTTCCGGCAAATGGATCGAGATACCCTCTTCTCAAGTCATTGACAAGCAAGATGGGCAGGAGATCGAGGCATTTGATCGCACGACGCGCATCGAAGTACCATCTGATGGATTCGTTTCACTCGATAGGCTTACCGAGTACAAGTTCAAAGAAGTCTACCAACTTTCGGCGGATGCTGACAAGAAGGTGAATGAGGTAAACTCCAGAATCAAACAACTCGCAAGGTATCTCCTGGAAAAGCAGACTGCTCTGGTCTCGTTCTTTTCATGGGGCCGTGGTTACGTCTATTACACCAGTGTGATATACCCATACGAGAGAAAGGACGGCCGGCTATGGCTGCTCATGGGTCTTAGCGAGGGAATTTTGAAACTGGATGATGCGTGGGCATTGCAAGATTTGAAAGAAGAGGAACGTCTGCCCTCTGTTCCAGTTGCAAGGAAAAAGCCCAAGGTTTCAATATCCAAATAGTCATATCCTTAATCCATTGGGGGGATTGGGCGCTGAATGACGAACTCTCGAGCTATGTACTGAACAACTACGCCAAATCGGCCAAGATGAGCATTGGTGAGTGGGTGCTCGTCAATCCTCTACCTTGCTTTGTAGAAAAGAAGTTTGATGGGATCAGAATCTTCTTCTTCAAGAGCGGAGAGAAACTAGTCGTTTCAAGCAAGAATGGAAGTCTCTTTACTCCAAAGGGAAATCCCAAGGTGTTTGCGAACGTCCCTGAACTCACTCACTCTCCGCACAGGATGATTCTGGACGGAGAATACGTTTCAAATGACGGACTGCATCTCTTTGACGTGCTCCAAGTCGATGACAGGGATGTGCGGTCTCTACCTCTTTCTGAGAGAGAAGAGATTCTCAGTGAGATTCTGAATGGGACCGGTCTTCAATCCAAAATTCGCAACGCGCAGTCGATTGAAGAAATTCAATCAATGTTGCAAGACGCGATCGCTCGCGGTGGCGAAGGAATTATTTGCAAAAACCCACTTTCGACTTACGGACAACCAAATTCATGGCTCAAGATGAAGAGATTCGACACAGTTGATTGTTTTGTGATAGACCATGAAGAAACACAAGAGTTCAAGAAAAGTGGAATCCCCAGATCCTGGTATGTGGGAGTCTATGATGACAAGGGCGAGCTTGTGAATCTGGGCAAAGTCGGATCTTTCGTTGAGAAAGTTGATCCTAGGAATGTGAAAAAAGATTCTGTGGTCGAGATAAGGTTTCAGGAACTTACTCGCGAAAATAAACTACGCGCCCCGTTCATACTAAGGGTAAGGCATGACAAAACACCCAATGAATGTCTTTTCTCTCAGTTTAGTTAGGCGTATTGCGTTTGTCAGCCAAAAAGAACATTGATTGGAAACTAGGAACCGAGATTGCCAGAGATTTTCTCGAAAAGACAGGTCAGTTGTACAGCAGGGCTGAGATTGCAGGAAGCCTCAGGAGGTTGGAACCGATTGTGCATGACGTTGACGTAGCGATAATTCCTGCCATTGAGAATTTCGCTTCTTGGGAAAGAGCTTTGAGAAATAAAGTCGTGGCAATTGGAGGCACAGTCATTACGACTGGAGATGTGATTTGCAACGTGAAATTCAGAGATGTTCAGGTCAACCTGTTTGTCTGCACAAATCAAAAGCATTGGGGCGTACTCTACATGTGGGCCACCGGCCCAAAGGGCCATACAATTGGAATGAACATCAAGGCGGAGAAAATGGGCTTTAGAATGAGTCCGAAAGGTCTGTTTACAAGAGACAAGGAAATATTCGTTCCAACTCCTACAGAAGAAGATGTAGCCCGTGTTCTCGGTTGGAAATTCAAGTCACCTGAATCGCGCGGCAATAACGCCGTCGACAAACTATTCTATTGAAGTTGCTCTGAGATGACTTCAGATAAAGTCTAGTTCTCAAGGAAAATTCTTTCTCGGAAGTATTCTTCTTAAATAGCGAAATTACATGAAGGATTTCTTTAAACAAATGACCAACGCTCACTCGGTTGCGTGTGAGCTGATCAATATCTGAAACTCCTCTTTTGCATTCGTATCCTGAATTCATAACTCTATAATTTGCGCTGGCCTTACATTTGAGATGGGAGCACTAGAGTTTGTCAGGCAAGGACGCAAGCCCCGAGATTGCAGTTTACTATCCGAATGTAATTGGTAGATCCTACCCTGGCTCTCAATCGTCTTATGCGATTCTGATTGAGGGCCGAGATGACGGAAAAGGAGAGGTCATTGTGAAGGCTATGGAGAAGCTTGTAAAGATGGACGTCCGGATATTATCCCAGAAAGGTTACGTCAGCGAGCGCGTTGGGACCTTTTCGCTACTTCTACTCTGCCAGCTTCCAAACGTTTCTCTGGACGATCTAGTTATTCAAATCAGAAAAATCAAACATGTGACAAACGCCCAATACGTCAGTCAAAGATCCCAGATGTTTGATGGGATGATGTTCCCGTTGCTCCTTATGGACTCTGAACGAGTAGTCGCCATATCACCTGAAGTGATTTTCAATGCTCAACAAAAGCTATCATCGGCTGTCGAAAGAGCCGCTTTGGTCGAAGCAGGCAGGCAATACGGTGTAGAAATCGTTGATTCGATCAAGAACAAGTTTGCATTCAGACCAGACGGGAAGCGAATTGAAGATCTCAATATCCCGGTCGATGTGGTGGAGGAAAATATCGCCAGATACCTTAAAGCTGCTGGCTGGGGAAAGATCAGCTGGGATCATGGCACCACCCTGGAACGTGTTTTTCTAAATGATCCACCTGCGCCAAGATCCAAAGACGCAACGGTGGCGGGCAATCGTTTGATAGAAGGGTTGATCTCTGGCCTGACCGAGGGCCTCCAGGGCAAACGATTTTCCATAGTCGAGGATCACTACGATTCCCAGCGTCGAGTGTTGACAATAGGAATGGTCGAGGCTAGCGTTGCCTTGAAGATGGAACAACAAAAGATACAGAAGCCGATGATAGATGATACCGAGATCCTTGAAAAAGACTCACCGAAGATTACTGCGCAAGTTAAGGAGGTTCCTCAGCTTGAACAGCAAGAAGTGTTAGCTACACCTGTAATCGGAGGATCAAAACTTCATCTAACGTACACGAAGAAGAGTATGAAGCAAGATGCTGTGGAGAAACAACCTGCCGTTGTGATGCAGGCCTCTGGCGACTCAGACTCGATCGATGAGCAGAAGAGAAAACTCGAGGAAAAGACGAAGGAGCTTGAGCTGCTGATCAGGGAGGTTGAAAAGAGGATCACAAAGACCAAAGAAGGACTTGAGGAAACTGACAGTGCGACGAAAGCTTTGGACAAGACAGCGTCGCTTGCCACAAAATACTTGACTCAGGTAAAACAGAGCGAGAAAAGTATGGATGAAAATTTTAAGCCAATTCGTTTACCTCAGAAGAAAAAACAGATTGAGTTCAGTGAGGAAGAAATCTTCGCTCAAGAGGACGGAATCTAGTTGGCGCTAAGAGTGCGTCGACCATAGACGCTGTGCAACTAGGATTCTGGATAGTCTTCGGTTAATGAGATGCATCTGCTCTATACTATCAACCGACAAATATCCAGAACTCCCCAACTATCACATTTTCCCAGGCACCACTATCAGTTAATTGACGGTCATCTGCATTTCAGGCTCCTTGGTAAATGCGATTCGACTGCTTACACTTCTTAATACCCAGTTGATGCCTTGCTTGATGCGAGACTGTTTAGATACCTTACTCTTCGGGGGATTAATTCACAGATTATTTACTCATTGACAAGATTTCTGATTCCATCATTTTGGCGCATCTTGATTTCTTCATATAGGGGCCGAAAATTCCAACTTCGGAAGTCATGACAATAGCTAGAGATGTTCAAGCTCGATTCTTATCACGAAGATTTTTGTTCAGTCCAACAGTTATCGTGGCTTGCATTGCTCTTGCCGACTTTGCGTTCCATCTTTTCATCGCAAATAATTATGGATACTTTCGCGATGAACTGTACTACATTGTGGCCGGCGAGCATCTCGCGTTTGGATACGTGGACTTTCCCCCGATTATCGCAGTTCTTGCGGCGATACTTGGATTCGTCGCAAATGATTCATTGATATCAATTCATTTTGTCTCTTCACTGGCTGGAGCGACCATTGTTTTCATGGCAGGAATGATATGCAAGGAACTTGGAGGAGGTGCAAGGGCCCGAATTCTAGCGGCTGTCGCCACAGTTTTCTCTGCTTCTTTCGCAGTAGCCTCGATCTTTTCAATGGACGTTCTTGACATGATGTGGTGGACGGTCCTCGCGTACCTTCTGATAAAGATAATCAACTCCGATAACAAAAGACCAAGACTCTGGATAGCTTTTGGCGTGATAGCTGGCGTGGGTCTCATGACAAAGTTAACTATTCTCTTCTTCCTTTTTGCATTGCTCGTCGGAATAGTTGTATCATCCACGCTTGTGGCGAAAAGGCGGAGTCTTTTAAGATCAAAGTGGTTGTGGATGGCTGCGCTAATTGCATTTACCTTTCTTCTCCCCTATATCTTATGGAACGCCGCAAATGGATTCCCAACAGTTGATTTCTACATCCACCACGGGGGTCTGAATGGTGGTGGACCGCTTTCATTCCTTGTTTATCAAGTGCTAATTGCAAACCCAATCGGACTGCCACTTGCAATATTGGGCTTGCTCTTTTTCTTTCGATCGAAGCTCGGTAGGGCTTACTCTTCGCTTGCTGTTTCCTACATCGTTCTCCTTGTATTATTCACTTTTCTTAACGCAAAACCCTACTTCATCATGGGTGCGTACCCCTTTCTCTTTGCCGCGGGAGCTGTACTTGTTGAGGGAGCGACCAAACAGAAACCTAGACTTTTTGGATATGCAGGATGCCTAGTGGCAGTTTTTGTAGTAGGAACTGCGCTCGCACCTTTGTACGCTCCGGTTTTGCCTCCTCAGGTTTTCACCACCTCCTATGCCGCCCTGACCGGAGTAGGTAATGGAGCTGCTGCTCAACAGACCTCAGGCCAATTTCCTCAATATCTAGGTGACCGTTTCGGATGGAATACTATGGTATCGACGGTTGCGAAAGTTTATGATGCACTGCCTATTGGCGAGCAGGCTCAGGCATGCATTCTTACACTGAATTACGGAGAAGCTAGCGCGCTAACATTTCTTGGAAAAAGCTACAATCTTCCAAGGGTCATAAGCGGGCACAACAATTTTTACATTTGGGGTCCCGAGGGTTGCACTGGATCGGTGTTAATTGTAGTGGGCTACAGCGTCTCTGATATTCAACCCTACTACGGCAATGTAACAGTCGGCGGGACTATCACTTGTAACTATTGTATGAGTGATGAGAATGGATTGCCCGTTCTGGTCGCCACCAATCCTGCTGGAAATTTGCAGAGCGATTGGTCTACCCTCAAGCACTTCAATTAAAAATCCTTTGTCGACTTTTGGACAGCACTAGCTACTTGTACTGAAAATTAGATTCTTCAATGGACTGCTCAATAACGCTGGACTCGGTGACTATATGTCGAGAACCAAAAATATTTTGATGGCGATTTCG
>DAHVAI010000452.1 GCA_027314685.1 Nitrososphaerota archaeon
AATGTTGTCTTTCCGGCTCCATTCGGTCCCAGGACTACGTATATCCCAGGCTTGTCTATGTAGAAGGAAATTCCGTTAATTATCTTATTACCATAATAGCCTGATACAACGCTTTCTGCCAGAATGGAAGAGGTAACTATCACACCTTGTTTCGACATCATTAGTCCTTACCCTTCAGATGTTTTTTTCACTTGTCTATGCATTCGAAAGAAACCTCTCGCGTACCATCTTTGTGCTCGAGACTCGCAAAACCAACCCAACTGCTACAAAAAGAGCGACTGAGACCAAGCCTGCAAACAATATAGTGTATCTGGAAGGAATTATGAATGAAACAAGTAAGACTGCAAAGACGGGCACTATTCCAATTATGGACACCACTCCAACGGGACTATTGATGCCCGTCCTACGTCTGGCGAGGAATGACCATATCATCCCAACCACGCTCATAAAAATGGAGACGGCATAACTTATCGGAACTACATAGAATATCAGGAGCTCAACATATTGCAAAGTCACTGATCCTGCATAGAGAGATATCGCGAGATTCAATACAATGTCGATGCAGAGGACAATGGAGACAAGTCCTATGGTTGCTAAGACAATCGACCAAAATATCTTGGACGTGTTAATTCCATACGCAATGAGATACTCGTACACTCCTTTGTCCTTGTCACTGACAAAAATCATCAGACTGCCGAAAGAACCTATAACGGTGAATGCTGGAAGTATCAAAGCTGGGAGCGCTGAGATAGAGGAAGGAACCGCACCAGAGGAGGCCGACCCTAAACGACTCACTGCCAAGAATTCAAGACTGATGAATATTGAGACAGCAATTGACATTAAGAGATAAATCTTGCCGACGTTCGCGGCTCTCTTGAAGTTCGTGTAGGCGAGAGACCTTCCAATCTTCCTAGCTATGGGTTGATGATTGGCCAAAGTGCTGAACCTCCTCAACAGAACTTCCAGTTACGAAAGGATAAAAAGACATCAAGCGGACTGCTGTTCTGGCATCACCGTTTGATATGCTTGCGAGTTGAGTTTGTTGAGCGGGCCCGGTGGTATTTTGTTAAATAATTAAGCGAATACTTTCTCTCCTCGTTCCAATGACGCATACTCTACCAAAATGATAGACACAAGGAAAGCTATAGCTCCTGCTATAGTTAGCACCAAGATGCTTATGAATTCTGATGAAGGTAATCCTTGTCCGAAGAACGCAGGATTCGTTTGTAAGACACCTGTAGAATTAGTCCCACTAAGTTTTGCCATGTCAACGAATGCTCTAGATATTGTATAAAGGAATAATCCAACCATAACCAAGATCAGCACAAGATGCATCATTATGTATTTTTCAGATTTTTTACCGTTGCCTCGTGTAATGATCGCTGCGGAAATTGCCCCGAACAGACCCAACATCACGCTATCGAATTGAATTAAAGTCTGGAGCATTAGATTAGCTTGATCATATTTGATATACGATGGTATCGAAGTAGTGATCTCAACAATCACGAAAAAAACTACAATGAGAAGACCTACACTGAAAACAATCCATGATCGTGTAATATTCACGGGATTGTTCCGTTCTCTATTCATTAGTCAACTGAGGAATTGAGAGTCCGATAGTTATGTGTTCTCTAACAAGCTTTTGTTTCAGAACTCCGCAGAGTGCGCTATGCGATCATTCATCATGAACATAGGCTGGATCCGTCTTTGGTTGCAATTTTTAATGGATTAGTTTCACCGAGTAATTTTACGAGTGCTTCTCTCGCGCAACAAGGTTGTCATGCAGATAGTATCCTAGTGCCATAAGACCCCCGCCAATCAAGCCGAGTATAAACCCCCAAATCAACAGAGTCAACGATAGAGGAAATGATGCTCCAAAGGACTCTATCACCAACAAGAACGCAATGAATAGCAGAGGGACACCGACCCAAGCGAAAGAATACGTTGCCATACGAATCTACCATATTACTGAGCAATTATTGAACCTGATATCGACTGACCGTTAGCAAAGACAATGACGTAGTTGTAAAAACTTCCCTTTACTATGGACTCACTATTCTGACCTAAAGGGTAGAAAGTCGCTGAGTAAATGCTGTTTGACTGTAAAGCATTCAGCCCAGAATTCGAGGAGAAGTTGATCGAACTGGACGCCGAACTTGTTGAACCCCACGAACTGATCGGAGACGAAAGCTTAGATTGAGTTAGGTTAAGAGAAGTAATCCACGTTGCGGAACTCGGGTCATTCAGGGCGATACTTAATTCAGAAGTTGCAGAGGTGCTACCGCTACCTGTTGTTCCGGCGCTTAGACTTATGGTGACGAGTTGAATCCTTGAACTTACCCTGGATGAACTTACGGCTGATGCGCCATCTTGAGTTACAACCTTAACATCCACGACATCACCGGCTGATATTCCTGAAGGTGTATCTCCTGTACAAGAGAATGACCCTGCTGGTGGAGTAATATCATAGATGCTGCAAGTTGCTGAGAATGTGATGCCTGAAGTTACATCAGTAAAGTAGAGTTGTGCACTTGATGGCGGGCTAATTGTGGTTTGCCCGTTGTTCAGAACGCTAACACTATATTGAAAGATCCCTGCTGTTTGTCCAGCGTTCAAGTAAAAGAATTCTATGGCGATTAAAGTTCCATTCAGAGCAGAGTTAGCTGTGGAAGCAGAAGCTGTGCTAGTCGCAGTAACCGTGTTTGTTAATGTTGTAGTTGTGTCGGAGACTTCTAGCTGAACAATGGTGGTGGTGGTAGGGTTTGGCGATGAGGCTTTAACTGCACTGTAAGACCCAAAATATGCAGCGGAGCCGCCGACCATCACTATCACTACTGCAAGAACAACCCACGCCATCGTGGAAATCGCCAGCCTGCGTCTAGTAAAGTTCATGCCAATTGCTGTCAGAAAACTACTTTTCTCGATTATGGATTCTGCATTAGAATCTTGAATCCTTCGCTGTCATGTTCCAGCGAGTATAGCAATCACGTACACCCCTTCGCATTCTCTCCACACCCTTTCAATGTGGTGTATCTCAAAAACAACTTGTTTTGT
>DAHVAI010000461.1 GCA_027314685.1 Nitrososphaerota archaeon
CGAATGGGGCGCCCTATCTTTCTTTCGATAATTCCAGGGTTTTCCATGTTGAATTTATCCACAAACTCATTCTGCTCCCTGTTAAAATCTCCGGCCCCTACGTACGCAGAACCGTTTTCGAGAGGGAAATACCAGAAATAACCCGAGAGCTTGTTGAATGGTTTTATGAAAAAATCATTGTAGGGCGTTTTTCCTTTATCATACTTGACCTTGTATTCTATGCAGGGCACCCACATGTCATCTTTGATTTTCGGAAGAAAGGCCCTGTGTAGACCCGTGCAGTCAATTATCATGTCATAATTCTCTTTCTTTAGCGTTGTTGGAGTGGCTCTTTCACCAAAGTGGATCTTCTTTCCTTTAGTAAGATCCAATTCCAACTGATGCTTGTCAAATGTAACCAGTCCCTTCAAAGGAATTCCTGTTGTCTTGCCCTTCCCAAGATCGACTTTCATCTCATTGCCGGAGAAAAGGACGTATTTTTCAAAGTCGATCCCCTGGGGTTTCATTATCTTTCCCAACTCGTGTCTCGAAGTACCCCAAGCGCAAATTGCCTGGAATTGACCCTCTTTCTGCCGCTCGTAGCCAGTAACATCATGTTCTTGGCTTAACCTGCTGAGTAAATAGCTTCCAGCAACACCGAGGCCGACGATCGCGATCTTCTTCATTGGTGGACGACAAAATGATTGTCTACGGCGTATTTCTGCTTTTTACATGCAAGTGCTCAAAAGTTAAAATATGCTCTTTGGTCAAAGACGCGCTCCGAGGACATTGTCTGAGACTGAATTCGGTCTAGCTGCAGTGTACCGGATCATAAAAAAGTCAGGCGCTGAACGCGTTAGCGACGAAGCCGCCGAAGAATTGAGACGAGTCGTCGAAGAGATAGCCTCGCAGGTGGCTAAACAGGCAATCGAACTCTCAGTACACGCAGGCAGACACACTGTAAAAGGATCTGATGTAAAGCTCGCAGCAAAGAATGTCCTCAGAAATCAATAGTGGTTGCTCCGGTGGTGTAGTCCGGCCATGATTCCAAACTGGTTTGGAATTTACCGGAAAAGCATAGTGGCCTCTCGTTTGCGGAAACGCATGTGAGAAATTTCCGAAGGAAACTCGATAGTCACTGACCCGGGTTCAAATCCCGGCCGGAGCACTGTTACCATGGTTCAAATACGTGTATGCCCAAATGGGCAACGGAACACTTCCGTGGAACAGGTCGAAGAAACTATCTCAAGATTCGAAGAGTTTCTTGAGGGCTTGAGAACAAGGGCGACTCGAGTCAACTACTCGTGGGGAATAAAGTATGTCTTAGGCGATCCCGACGCATTTCTTATGCTCGCAAAATCGGATAGGAAAAAAGCTGAGGAAAAGCTCGTTGAATTTATCAAGAAAGAGCGTGGAAGAGTCGCACCCTCTACTCTTGTGAATCCGTTTGCCGGAATCAAATCGTTTCTGGATTTCTATGAGGTCGAGATGAATTGGAGGAAGATAAGGCAAGTTCTTCCCTCAAACAAGAAAGTCGCAAATGACCGGCCACCTACTATTGAGGAGATCAGAAAGTTACTTTCTGTGTGCGATCTCAGGATGAAAGTGGTCGTCTTAATTCTTGCTTCATCTGGAATTCGAGTCGGCTCCTTCGAGGGTCTTAAGGTCAAACATCTAGAATTCCTTCAAAATGGTGTTGGTCAATTCAGTCGATCTAGCGGGATCGCCCCAAAGCTTCGCGTTCTCGTCGACCATGAATATCATCCCCTTCACATAAGGGATGAAAGAAGCAAGAGCTATCTGTCTAGCACGTGCCTTCCGTTCATGGCTAGATTTGTGCACGTCTACGCAATCAAATGAAACAGCGAATTATTTCCCACTGTAGAAACTGCTGTGATGATTTTAACTGATATTACAAGACCACTGCGCTTCTTCCAGAAATACCTGGGAAATCACTGAGATTGGCTCAACCAAGCATTGTTTTTCTTGTCAGGTGATTCTACGTTCGTCTAGTCAAAGACTACTTAATAAGTTAAGACAATTTGAGCAACTAAATATCTTTAAACCAAAACTAAACGTAAGATAGGTGAGGGAAGAGGATACACGAAAAATGAAAAATGCGAGTTCGAGGGATGAGTTCAAGCCATTACAAAAACTACGAAGCTACAGCACATTAAACAACGAAATCAGGCTCAAAGCTTTCCTTTTGATTCATGACCATCCAGGTATCTCCTTTAATGATCTTGCTCAGAAAACTCATGCTGACACTGCTAAAGCTGCTTATCATGTTGGATTGCTCAGAGTGAGTGGCTTGACTGAAGTGTCATATGAAAGGGAGGGAAAAGCTACTTCTCACTATTCGCTAACAGGGTTAGGAAAAGAGACATACGACGAATTATTTGGAAAACTACCGAAACAAAAGTTAGAAGATATTTCAGTTCTATTTGCTCAAATGCGTTCTTTAAGTAAACCACGTTAACCTTACAGGAATCCGCAAAACAAAATCGAAAATCAGGTATTTGCAGCAGGAGGACTCTCACGAAGCTTT
>DAHVAI010000462.1 GCA_027314685.1 Nitrososphaerota archaeon
AGACAAAGCTATATTCAGGATCTAGGAAGCAGGCACGCGCGACTGCAGCGATCGTTCCAGGAACAGGGAGGATCAGAGTTAACAACGTTCCGGCGGAAATTATTACACCAACAGTTGCAAGGCAACGAATAATAACGCCACTAGTGCTTTCTGGGGATTTGCGAGACAAGGTGGATATTGATGTCCGAGTCTCTGGAGGAGGGTTTATGGGTCAAGCTGAAGCTGCTGCCATGGCGATATCGAAAGCGCTTGTTGATTGGACCCGAGGTCAGGAGCTTCGAAAGAGAATCATTGAACATGATGTGCACTTACTCTCGGGAGACGCGAGGCAATCCGAAACGAAAAAGTTCGGCGGGCCAGGCGCGCGTAGAAGGAGACAGAAATCCTACAGGTAGAATGCCTTGATAGTGCCAGTTAGATGTTTCACTTGCGGAAGCCTTGTCGCGGATAAATACAACGAATTCGTTACTAGGGTAAAAGCTGGGGAAGACCCAAAGTTAGTCCTTGATTCGATGGGACTCAGGAGATACTGCTGCAGGAGAATGTTGATCGCAGCTATAGACGTTGTAGATCAATTGATGCCCTACAACGAAGCTCTTTGGAAGCGCCACCTCGAGTTTTCGACCGATCGATTTTAGGTTCTAGTCCCAAACTCTCGGGATTGCAGCCTAAAGGCTAAAATGCACGATCTTAATACAATTAGGCAAAGCCATGAAAGTAAGAGAGATTTCCAGCCGTATGGGGTCATTTTGCGTTATCGAAGTTGGGGATTTCAAGCTCGTAACTCCTTGTGATACTCGGGTGAAAATTCTTCAGTCACTCTCAAAATCTGACATGACTGCTGACGATCTTGCGAAGGAGACCGGAGCGTCGTATTCTACCATTATGGATCACATGGATCTTCTGGAAAGAATAGGTATTGTAGAAACATACTTGAGAAAAGGCGATTCTGAAAATGGTCGCCGCAAGATATGCTTCAAGCTTACGAGTTCAGGTTAATCGGGACAAAACACGGAGATTCGGGAGAGAACCCTTAAATATTCAAAGCGAGATATTGTCCATATATGTCAGCTCAAGTCGTTGAAGGAACAGACAACAACTGGAAGCAAGAAGTGGAGCAGGCTAAAGTTCCAGTAGTGGTAGATTTTTGGGCACCTTGGTGTGGCCCTTGCAGAATGGTCTCACCCGTGATTGAGAAATTAGCTGAGAAATACACTGGAAAACTGAAAGTTGTCAAGGTTAATGTTGACGACAATCAGTCGCTAGCAATGAGATTCAATATCATGAGCATTCCAACAATAATGCTCTTCCGAGAGGGAAAGGCCATGGACCAAGCAATAGGAGCCGCGCCATCTGAATTCTACGAAAGAATGCTGCTAAAGAATCACGTTTCTTAGATGCAGAAATGAAGATTTCTCCAAATTCTAATCCTGCTCGTATTCTAAAAGAAGAGCGCAGGAAGAAGGTTGACATGGCTGGAGGCTACGATGAGCTGTTCGAAATTGTCAAACGTGTCGTTGAAGAAGAGTTAGGCGAACATCGTGCCGGGCTGAGTTTGGTACTGACCAACATGCCCAGTGAAGTAGGCGCTTACCACCCAGTCTGTGCTAACATAATCGTTCTGAACAAATCATTGATAGCAGGCCTTGAGCAAGTCACTAGAAATCCCAAACAAGTCAATTCGTTCATCTTCATGGTATTGCTTCACGAGTACCTCCACAGCTTGGGATATCTTGACGAAAACGAAGTGAGAAAGACAGCAAAGCAAATTTGTATTGTCGCTTTTGGGGAAGATCATCCTACTGTCAAGTTGGCAACAGCGAACTGGCTTGAAGTCTTTCCACAGCTCCAGGGCATAACGCCCCCAATTTCAAAAGACGTTGAGGTGGTTCGGAAGTTTGACAGTTCGAGTATGGGTTACATCGGTTAGTCTACTCGCTGAAAGACAAATAGCTAGTCGTTAATTACTTGAATGACTACGCTGCAATTGTTCACAAGCGACAGAATATCCCCGTCTTGAGGAGGAGAGAAGTTGTACTGCGCTCGATTGGAAATAGTCTGAAAGATCTTGGAAACGCATTGCTTGCAAAGGCCAGTCCGCCCTAGCATCTGATGACCGGACCTAAGTACCCGGACCCGAGTAAGATATTGCAGTAGCAATGGATGATGCAATTATAGCAGTTTTCGAACTGAAAGTTGGCAATCATCGATTGAAAACTATGGAAAACATACCGAGGGGATACTATTTGATGTGATTCGAATAAGGTACGGTTACAGCGAGAGGGAATCGGGACAGATGCATAGACCTGACATCAGTAAAGCACGAATGGAAGGTTATCATCTGACCAAATCCTCTGAATCGGTTGCTACACTATGTGAGAAATCATTTCTCAGCTTTTCATTAGATGAATCAAGTTTTTCGAGTACTCGAATCTCCCTAGTGATCCTTAACGACCTAGGCAATG
>DAHVAI010000463.1 GCA_027314685.1 Nitrososphaerota archaeon
CTCAGGTTGAAGAGTACCTGGGTTTCATATTGCAACAGGGATTAATCAGCCAGGTACCCGATACGAACCTGTATCAGCTTTCGGAAAAAGGAATGCAGTACCTGAACCTATCTGATGAATTATCCCAATTGTTGGTTGCGCCGATCCTGAAAGAGATATGAGAGAATGACGCCGTCAAGTTGTCGTCCATTTGTAACTCATGAGCTAATGAAGATTTTGAAAGGTATCTACAGTTGCAAGCTACCAGATTGAGCAAGAACGAGACGGATCTGGTCTTGGGGTGGAAAATAGACGGGGATGGAAACCCATTGTACTGGACACCTGGCGCAAAGGCAGGATATCAGGAGAAGGAACATCTCTTTCTTGTTCATTCTGCGGCCATGGCTGCGCACACCATCATAGTAGCCCAGTCTGGATCCGGGAAATCTTTCTTCCTAGGACGCTTACTGGAAGAGTTGATGATGAACACGAAGGCGTATTGCGTGGTGCTTGATCCGAATGCCGATTTCCGTAGAGTTCACCAACCGGATTCCGCTAACTCATGGACGGCATCATATGATCCTTCAACTAGAACCGGCAAACTACACACGGAAAAGTCGCAAGCTGACTTCGCAAAAATTTGGAAGAGAGTAACAATCCAGATCGAAACCGCGAGGGTTCCAACGAAAGAAACAGAAAGCGGCGAAGTCAAAACCGATGATCATTATGAAGAATTGAAAATTTGGTGGCCGTCAATTTCAGAAGAAATACTTGCTGAGGATACGAATCCAGTAATGCGAGCTGAGCTCTATCACTGTCAGACATTTGTGAGAGCAGTAGCTGATCTTCTTCTACTTCAAAGGTCAAAGGAGCGGCGCCGTACTTTCGGTAGTCCTGTCAGAGTTGCAGAGGATATCTACAACAAGATTCGGCCGCTCGTGGAAATACCGAATTACGACCAAACTTCTCGAGCAATAATCGCCGAACATTTGGGCATACAGATAGAGAGACGAGGCTCACAGGAAGAAAAAATGAACTCGTTAAGATACCGCGATTCTTTGAGATACCGTGCGCGAATCAGTCGGATCACGTCTCCGATAAAATACTTTTCAGATGAAACCGCCACATTTTACTTCACTCAAGCCAAGATGTATTCGAATATTCAAGCAGTCCGGCTACCCGCGACCGATAGAAACAGGCTCACGGTAATCGACATGCCTTCGCTGAAAGAAAGAAGCGCGAGGTTCCTAGCGGTCTATTCCAGGCTTGCTCTCGAATGGGAGAGAGCGAGGAAAAGGTGGGAAGACGCCGGAGATGCAGACAAGCA
>DAHVAI010000465.1 GCA_027314685.1 Nitrososphaerota archaeon
CGGAGAAGAAATCAGCAAGCTAAGAGGCCGGAAATTGGGGCGCATTCGAAGAAAAATGCAGATGGTGTTTCAAGACCCTTATGCTTCGCTAGATGTTCGGCAGCAAGTAAGATCAATAATCGAAGAACCAATGAAAATTCACCACGTCACCAAATCAAGAAGAGAAGCAGACGAAGCAGCTGCAAGTCTACTCGCAAGAGTGGGTTTGAATCCAGATCATTTATCTCGGTTTCCCCATGAGTTCAGTGGCGGTCAAAGACAGAGAATTGCAGTAGCAAGAGCTTTAGCTGTTAACCCTGAATTCATACTTCTGGACGAGCCGACTTCATCTCTCGACGTCTCAGTTCAAGCTCAAATCCTCAACTTGTTAAAGGCGCTTCAAAAGGAATTTGATTTGACCTATCTGTTCATATCGCACAACCTCTCTGTCATCAAGCACATGTGTGACCGAGTTGCGGTCATGTATCTGGGACGAATTTTGGAGGTCGCTGACGCTAACGACCTCTTCGCGAATCCCAGGCATCCTTACACTTATGCCCTCCTGTCTGCAATTCCCGATCCAAATCCTGAAAAAAGGACAAAGAAAATGCTCATCGAAGGAGATGTTCCTAGCCCAATTAACATTCCCAACGGTTGCAGATTTAGGACGCGATGCCCTTACGCTACTAAAAAATGCGAGGCTGAATTCCCAACGGCGAGAGAAGTGTCCCCAAACCATTGGGTTGAATGCCATTACGACATTGATTTCAAATCGGCAAAGACTGTTGAAGGACAAACCATTTGATTTAGGGTACTATTCATAAGTGCGCGAATGCAACTGCGAGAACAAAAAGTATAACCAGGAATATTACGATTGGAAGTAGGAATGTCTGAAGAGATGCGATGGTGAGTGCTAAAACGTCTCTACAGTCAAGCTTGATTTGCTCGGTTTTCTCCACTGACTCGACAGGATTATTGTCTTCTTCCCATACCCAGTTACCGTAGATGTCCCGTTTGCGTCTTCCGGCCAAAGAGCTCATTATTGTTTACTAAAGGATTCTAATTAACTTTTCATTTTGCATTGATGATCGCGAGCCACTTTCTTTTCTCGCTCCGTGACTCGAGAAACCGAAGACCGGACCAAGGAGGTTCTGGCAATATAACAAGGAGTGTTCTGATGAAGAGTCTGACTGCTTCTATCGTACCAGATTCCTGAAATCTCAAATCGATAGTGGTACCACTCATCCTTTTGACCGAGGGCAGGATGAAAGTATGGACTTCAGGATCGCTTCGCTTTTCAACGACTACTCGAAAATACTTCGGAGAAACAACTTCAAACTCGACCAGTTCTTTGGTCTCGTTGCGGAGAAATTCATACGACAGTTTTCGAAGTGAGCTTTCCGCAGCTGATACGATTTCAGAGAAATCGTTGGAAGCTCTCAGGAAGTAATGTTTAGGCGAATGTATTGCCATAATTCATCACGGTTGTTTACGATCAAGACAAGAATACCTGAACCGATTGACCTGAATTTCAAATGTGATATTTGAATATATCCGGAATTAGGGTCTTATCAAAGATGAGTACCAAAAACTGCCGGGGCTTTGCATTCATAACCTTTTCATGATGACGAGTTGTGAATACTGATATAGCTGAGAAGAACGTCATCACGTTCCTCAACACCTGCATGAACCAAGTGAATGTTCTGAGAAAAGTGTGAAAGATTGAATGGTTAAAGATGAATTTTGCGATCGAAGTAAAGGAGCTGACACGCGAATATGTGACGCGCTCCTTTTTCGGTAAGACGATCAAAGTAGCTACAGCCCTGGCAAGCGTATCGTTTGACGTTAGGAGAGGCGAGCTTTTTGGTCTAATCGGCCCTAACGGTGCTGGCAAGACCACGACGATAAAGATTCTTACAACACTTCTGACCCAAACGTCTGGCTCTGCGCTCGTTCTTGGCATGGATGTGAATAAACACGTCTACGAGATACGAAAAAGAATCGTTATAGTTTTCGGCGGAGAGCGAGGACTGTATAATAGAGTCACCGCGCTTGAAAACATGAAGTATTTTTCAGATCTCTACGGTGTCGACCCCGCTACTAACAGGAAGCGCATACCTGAACTCATAAAACTTGTAGGACTGTATGGACGCGAAAAAGATCGAGTTGAAAAGTACTCTCGGGGAATGAAGCAAAGACTGCATATCATATCGCAAAAGCCTTAGTTAACGACCCAGAACTAGTGTTCTTGGATGAACCTACGATTGGACTAGATCCCGCAGGCGCTAGAGACATCAGAGAGATGGTAAGAGAAATGGAAAAGCTGGGAAAGACTATACTCCTTACAACCCATTACATGTTTGAAGCGGATGAGCTCTGCAAACGAATCGCAAATTGAAAAGCAATCCGAAGTGAAACTAAGCTGAAGACTAGGGACGTTGAATCGATAAGTGTCGACATGAGCTGGAAGGAGTTTGAAGCATTCGTTGAATCAGCATTTGAGGCATTTGGCTACGCAACGGAGAGAAACTTGAGGTTTCGCAAACCTCGCGCTGAAATTGATCTCGTATGCACCAGAGACGGACTAGCTTTTTCGATTGACTGCAAGCACTGGAAGAGAACCGTTGGGCATTCGTCAATGCTGGGAATCTCGGAACGCCAGTTGAAAAGATGTTCAAGGCTTGCTGAAAGAGTTGGAATTGAAAGGGTAATTCCACTTGTGGTGACACTTCGAGAAGAGGCTCTTCGAATATTGGAAAATGGTGTTGCCGTCGTTCCAATTCATAGACTGTCTGATTTCATTCTAAATTGGGAAGAGGCTTCTGATCAGATCAGAGTTATCGAGCCGGTTGAAAGTCAGCTGACACTTTAGAAACTTTTTAGTATTCAGCTTCCAAACGAAGTACGACGACAATGAAGATTCAGAGTTACTTCTGAAATACCTAAGAAATGTGGAAAAGGCATTTGACCGAGTCGTCATTCAGTTTAGTGTAACTATTCGCTTAGCGAGCCGTTCGTAGTACGCAATCTAGTTGCAAGTTCTTTCAGAACATTGCGAGTTACGCTCCAATTCTTGCAGAGAACTCCTTCAAGTGCCCAGCTAGTTAGCAATAGACACGTTGTCTTATCGACTGCGACTACATCTGCAGACCTGGGCTGCTTGTCGAAGAGCGCCATCTCCCCAAAGAATTCCCCTTTTCCCAGTTTGGAAATTGACTTTTTTCCACGGCGTACTTCGACTTTGCCATCCAGGACGAGATAAAATGCAGTCGCATTCTCTCCTTCGCTTACGATTTTTTGATCGGCCTCAAAGATTCGCTTGGTTGCGACGTTGCATATGTTGCCCAACGATTTGCTGTTGAGCGATGAGAACAAGGGAACCTCTTCGAGCATCGATACAACAGTCTTCTTTTCAGCCTGGGTAAGGGACATTCGACTGACTTTCAAGCATCAAGAGCTTCTTAAGTATAACCTACAACTTTTCTCTCAGATACAATGGTCGAAGCGCTTCCTGATAACAAATGCTGCAGGCGGCAACCTCCTAATCGGGAAGAACGAACTTCCTTTCTGCGATTATGCCATTGGAAATCACTCGAGTTTCACTGAGGTTTCCACAACCTGGCATGCCAGTGCTTTAGAAACTTATTTGCACGGTGCAAACTTCCTTTATTGAAGAATGACTGGAAGTATCAGGCGAACAATGGGATAGAAAAAGAAACAATAT
>DAHVAI010000466.1 GCA_027314685.1 Nitrososphaerota archaeon
CTAGTTCTGCAGTGTGAAGTTTCTCGGCCAGCTTCTGGCTTGACCCGCTGATTTGCTCGCTACCAGACAATTTCGACGCACGCTGCAGTAGCGATCTCAGCCTTTCGCCGCTAATGTCCACTACAGTGAGTTTTGTCACCGAGCTGCTTTGAAGCATGTCTAGAGCTATCGCAGTACCAATTAATCCGCAACCGATGACCAAGACTTCGCCTTTTGACACAAAACCAGCCCCTAGTAAAGGTCAGTTCTGAATTTTTTCAGAAAAAGCTGTTAAAAGTCAATTGGTGCGCGAGCTATTTTTTCGAAATCTGCACTGTTGGTTTCGGCTCGTATCTCCAGATCCCCTTGTCCTGATCGAAGAGCGCTGGGGAGATCGTTCCAAAGTACTCGCTCGTCGTATCGAGGTACGAGACCGTCAGTTTGCCCGGAATTTTGATGAATTTGTCCTTTGCATATCGCAACAGCCCGCTTGAAAATTCACCCGGGCACTGGGTCAGCCAGCAGTAGTTTCTCTCAGTCTTCCATACTTTCTGCGTGAAGGGGATCCTGAGTGACACAGCACGCGCATCCGCGAGAGATTTCTCGTTCTGAAACGCATAGGAAAACAGGAAACTGGTGTAGCTCTCACCTGAATCCTTTGGATTCATCTTGAGGTAGTAACTCGAGATAGCGCTGCGCACGTGCGACTTGAAATGATAGCGAAGGTTGTGCTGGTCCAGTCCGATGTGCTTTGACAGCTTCGACAGGGTTCTCGGTATGCTCTTTTGTAATTCCTTCAAAATCAGAATGTCCTTGTAATCAATCGGCTGAGCCTGATCTTCCTTGATCTCCTGAAGTGGAACCGGTTCGCGCGCCTTGTCTAAATCGGCCCAGTCAAAACTCCAGTCACGGGTCTTAAAGTCATACAATGAGGGGACGAAAGAAACGTCTCGTATCCACTCGACCTCGTCAAGTGAGTATGATTCCAAGGCGTTTGACGTCTTCAAGTGGACGAGTTGCTCCCTCAGTTTGTATTGCTCACCAAAAGGTATTCCCAGAAGAGAAACACCCGAGTTCTCAGGCAGAACGCGCGCCGAATAGAGCATGCCTGCGCTGTTCCTCAAGAAAGTCTCTATCGAATCCAAGTGGTTTTTCTGTGCCGGAGTCACCTGCAGCATCCATCGGCCAAGTCCAATTCTAGGCAAGTTGACTGAAAGTCTCACTGAAATGTTGTGTTTCGGAAGTTCTTCCCAAATCATGTATCTTGCAGTTTCAACTGGAATCTCTGCAAACTTTGATAACACGCTGACATTCTCTAGGCCATACTTGTTGATTCCTTCGATAAGTTTCTGAGCTGCCTTTTCCTTCAAGGATTTCGCGAGATCTTTTCGGGATGCATTTATCAACCTAGTGGCGAGGCTTTGTGAGAATC
>DAHVAI010000468.1 GCA_027314685.1 Nitrososphaerota archaeon
AGGACTCTTGACATCTCAGAGAGCGCGGATTTTAAATTTTCGATGTGGTGTAAGACCATAACGGAAACTATCAGGTCGAAGGATCCGTTTTCAAATTCCAGGTGAGAAGCGTCCGCGACGAGAAATGTGACGTTCTTGTCCAGTTTCTGGCTGTGCATCTCTACCTTGGCACTTTCGAGCATTTCTTCGGAAGAGTCTATCGTCCAGATCTTGCTTTTTTTCGAGAGGTGTTCAGAGAGGAAGGTCACGTTTGAAGCAAATCCGGTACCTACATCAAGCGCCTTTACGGCCTTTCCCTTTGGAATGAGTTTTTCAATCTCTTTTCTTATCGCGGGACCGTAGCCATGAAAGTCGTGACCGGCGTCATGCCCGTCTTTGGGTCTCTCGATCTTTTCGCCCTTGTAATACATTTGACAAACCCTTTTCCATTATTGATTATTAACAGTTCCAATAGCAGGTTAAACTACAGCGCTGATTTTCAAATGCGGACTGTTCTTTGCACAGCACCTGAGCCGCTCTTTTTCAAGCGGATGTGCTTGCCAATCTTTTCTAAGACTTGAAGGAGTAATCCCTGTCAAGTTGATGTCTTGAGAGGAAACCAATTCAACTTTCTACGAGCTGCTACTTGATCCACCGGGATCTATTTCAGTGAGTGTCTGCACAATCTTTGTCTTGATTTCGTGCGCCCAAGTAAACAACGACGGACATTTGGCATCGCTAACAATTTGCGCTATGTCCTTGTCTGATTCGACTTCGAGAATCAGCTCATTTACCAATGGCCAATCCGCACTGGAAAGCATGGGCCCTATATCATAGTGAACAGTGCCCGAAACCCGAAGCTTCTCTAGTTGTATCTGCTTTTCAGCACATTTCATGGCGACCGTAGTTGCAAAACATGCAACTGTACCAAACAGAACATATGTGAATGGCGAAACGTGGATCCCTGCTCCGCCCAGGATGACTGGCTCGTCTGAGGAAAGAGTGAAACTGCTATGATCTGTATGTACTTCTGCCGCAAATGAAGGACTCCCTTCTAGTCTATACTCTCCAACAACTTTCTTCTCAACGTAATGATGACCGTCATTCTTCTCAAAATCTGCCTTAGAGCGTTCTACCGTGACAAGATCTACATTATTCAGCCTTGAGGAATCTTTTTTCGCGTAGTTGTCTGGCATGTTAAAGATTGAATCGTGTGTGGATTATCAATTTTTTGTTGGAATTTGTCAGATCTTGACCATTCTAGTGATATCACGTCAGAATTAGGGCGCTTCTTATAAATCATGGTTGACAGTTCAAGCGATTGTTGAAATTGGTGCAGAAATCTCTAGTGAGATGAGAGCCTCGGGCGGGATTCGGACCCGCGACCTCGACCTGTTTGTCTTCTTTACCAAGGTCGCGCTAAAGCCGTCTGCTTTAACAGACTCTAGCTAGGCTGAGCTACCGAGGCACGATAAAGGAATTTCAGGAAAGCGAGCCAAGAATGCATTTAAAATCTTTCACATCAGTGGCTCTTGGTCACCGACGGAAAGCAGGACCAGTCGCCCGTGTGGCAGGCAACGCCATTCTGCTCAACTAAGTAGAGGATCGTGTCCTGATCGCAGTCAGTGTCTATCCTCTTTATAGTCTGAATGTTTCCCGAGGTCTCGCCCTTCTTCCACAGAGAAGACCTTGACCTGCTCCAGTAGTGCGCAACCTTGGTCTTGAAAGACAGTTCCAATGCCTCCTTGTTCGCATAAGCTAGCATCAAGACATCCTTTGTCTTTTCATCCTGCACTATGACAGGTACCAGCCCGTCTCCCTTCTTGAAGTCGATCTTTGCCACGAATTCATCCACGTTTTCTCGTTCCATTATTTCTTCACCATCAATTTCTGACATTTATTCCATTCTTTGCAAGGTATTGCTTTACTTGCTTTACAGTAAACTCGCCATAGTGGAAGACTGAGGCAGCGAGCGCGGCGTCCGCTGAATTTGGTCCGGTCAAGATTTCAAGAAAATCCCGAATCTTGCCGCAACCGCCGCTTGCAATCACTGGAATTGATACCTTCGAGCAGACCAACCTAGTTAATTCTTGATCAAACCCGTCCTTAGTTCCATCCCTGTCTATTGATGTCAACAGTATCTCGCCTGCGCCCCTAGATTCAACTTCCTTTGCCCAAGAGAGTGCGTCGATCCCAGTCTCGTGAGAACCGCCCGAGGTGCAGACGACAAACCCTGATTCAGTCTTTGGAGTTCTCTTTGCGTCAATTGCAACCACTACACATTGCGTGCCGAATAGATCTGCAAGCTTGTTCACCAGTTCCGGCTTTCTCACTGCGCTGGTGTTGACGCTAACCTTGTCCGCGCCATTCGTTAAGACAACTCTTGCATCCTCTATAGATCCGATACCCCCGCCGATAGTGAAAGGAATATCCATTCCCCTCGCAATCTTCCTTGCAAGCGCCACCTTTGTCTTTCTCTGCTCGTTCGTAGCTGAAATGTCTAAGAAGACAACTTCGTCCGCGCCGTCTTCGCAGTACTTCTTTGCAAGCACTACCGGATCTCCAGCATGCCTGAGAGATACAAAGTGTGTACCCTTTACGACGCGGCCGTCCTTCACGTCAAGGCATGGGATGATTCTCTTTGCTAGCGTCGTCGAGACACCTCAGAAAGGTTTGCAATCTTTCCTTCGTAGATCGCCTTTCCCACTATGGCTTCGTCTATCCCCATATTAGCTAGTTTGGAAAGATCTTCCTCAGTCGAGACGCCGCCGCTTGCTATGATCCTCGCAGATCCCTCAGGATTTTCTTTTCGCAATCTTTCCAGTGAAGCATAGTCCGGTCCGTTGAGCAACCCGTCCCTCTCAACTGAAGTGGTCAGAAAGTAGTTGAACCCCAGCTTGGAAAACCTAGAAACCGCCTCAAAGACAGGCTCTTTTTCCTGCCTTGACCAGCCCGAAGTCCTAACAAGGAAATTCTTTCCGTAATCCAGCGCTAGCACGACACATCCCGCACCAAAATTCTGTAGGATCGAAAAAGCCTCGTCTGGTCTTGAATAGGCAATCGAGCTGATGACAACCCTCTGGGCGCCCTTCTCCAGTCTCTCTCTGGCGTCGTCAATAGACCGAATCCCACCTGCTATCTGCACTCCACACTTTGCATTTGAAAGAATCAAAGAGATCAGATCGCTGTTTGTCTCGCGATCGTTACTAATCGCTGCATTCAGGTCTACTATGTGGACTAATCTAGCACCGCTGTCAGAAAAGTCTTTGATCTTACCAACAGGATCGTCAGAGTAGACCTTCTTCCTCTCCTGGTCCCCCTGTTCTATGCGGACTACGTGCCTATCCAGCAGGTCCATTGCAGGAATTATCAACAACTCCAATTCACCTCGAAGACACAATGCCTGCAAAGTTGGTCACTAGCACTGACCCAGCCTTTGACGATTTTTCAGGGTGAAACTGCGTTCCGAAGACATTGCCCTTTGCTATTATTGCCGGAAACTTTTGTCGTCCATACCCGGTCCACGCCTTCACTATGCTTTCATCCTTCGGCTGTGGAAAGTAAGAGTGTACGTAGTACACCCACTCTGATTTCGACAGCCCCTTGCAGAACTTTGAACCGTCTGTAAGAGAAAGCGTGTTCCAGCCCATATGCGGAACCTTGAGATCCTTCTCAGGTCTGAACTTTACAACATTTCCCTTGAAGATGCCGAGACCGTCACCAGATCCTTCCTCGCTTTGCTCGAAAAGCAGCTGCATTCCAAGGCAGACGCCCAAGAGGGGCATCCCGTACTTCACATCTGAAAGAATCGAGTCCCTGTGCTTTCCCAATACTTTCTGCGCGGAAGTGAAACTGCCAACGCCGGGAAGAACAAGAGCATCAATGCTGTCTTCTTTGTACCTTGAAGAAACCTTGACGCTGATCTTCTTCGAAACTCGGCTCAACGCATCTTTGATGCTAAACAGGTTCCCCGACCCATAGTCGAGGATTTGTACTACCGCAGGCATCTACATGGAGCCCTTTGAACTAGGAACAGTATCTCGTCTGGGATCTTTCTCGACTGCTTTCCTCAATGAAAGCGCAAGAGCCTTGAAGCATGCCTCAATCTTGTGGTGATCGTTAGATCCGCATTCTATTTTCAGGTGCATCGTACAAGCTAGGGAGTCGCAGAGCGATCTGAAAAAGTGCTCTAAATCTTCCTTCGGCAGGTCCTCAATCACATTCCTTTTCAGACCTATGTCAGGCATAACAAAATATGTCCTCTTTACAAGGTCTATCGCAGCAAAGCCGAGTGATTCATCCATAGGGACGAATGCAGAACCAAACCTCACAATGCCGCTCCTGTCTCCTAGCGCTTTCGATAGGCATTTGCCAAGAGCCAATGCGCAATCCTCGACGATGTGGTGCCGCAGGTCGCCTCTTGCCTGAAGCGTAATATCGATCATACTGTGCGTCGATAAAGAAGTAAGCATGTGGTCGAGGAATTTTGTGCCGGTCTTTACGCTCGCCTTTCCCGAGCCATCCAGGTTCACGCGTACCTTAATCGTCGTTTCCCTTGTCTTTGTCTCTAGCTCTGCAACTCTTTTCTTTACCATGATCTTCAATTCTCCTTCGCCACAAGAGCTCCAAGCTCATTGACGTTTGAGACTATGCAGTCAACCGATTCTTTCTCTGATTGAAAGTATTCCGCCTTGTCTTTTGTGTTTGCAATCCCTGCAAAAAGAATCCTCTCATCGCTCGACTTGTTCGCGTTCTTGACCATCAATACATCTTCACCAGAATCGCCAACATAGAGCAGCGGGTACCCGGCAGGAAGTTGATCCTTCACTTTTAGCAATGGTTTCGGTGACGGCTTTGTCTCTGTAGAGTCAAGGCTATAGTCTCCTGTAAACATGCAGATTGATGGTTTTGTGAACCACTTTGTGAAAGAGCTACCCATTGTGTAGAGCGTCGGAATCTTCGGTCTTCCAGTGATAACTCCAAGGTTACCTTCGCAAGCAAAGTAAAACAAATCAAGGGATTTCTCTTCGACGATTTTTTTCTCTTTTGTTATGAGACCGGGATCGGAGAATAACTTTGTCGCGCAGTCAATGCCGTACATCTTCTTGAACACGGCCTTGCCGTAGACTGTTTCGTCATACAGAGTCGCAAGGAAGCTCTCTCCGACAGGCCTTGGATACTGGGCTAGTTCGCTGAACTTCTCGAATGAAGCGTTTCTCAAGAGCATCCTGCAAACATGGTCTCTTGTCGTGCCTTGAGTAAGGCTAGATACAAATTTTGCAAGATCACCCAAAGGTAAGGAAGGTAGAGGATCATCCCTTTTCGATAGCACTTGCGATTCAAATGATCTCAAACGCTCTGGTAGTGACCCGATACTAGCAATCTCATCCAGGCTCTTTGTGTCGATGTGCTTTGAGTAGAGAAAAGCAACAAGGACGTCAAGAGTGTCCCAGTCATTGTTGAACGTCCCGAGTTTTCGCAACTCTCCTATTGCCCGATGTAATTCGACACCATCGACATCATAACCCGGAATTGAATAGATCGCCCTAGTACATTTAGTGAGCGCTTCGTCGTAGGAGCCCGACGCGTCGATCAAAACTCCGTCGCAATCAAAGATTATCCCAGAGTATCTCGAGGCAGCTTCGAACTCTTTTGATTTGTAGAATACCATGTTGGTCACACTATTCTCCGAAGCGAATACAGCAATTTCTCGTTCATCTCCCTTGAACCTACTGTTATCCTGAGAAACTCGCGCTCGCGACCCATTCTAGGAATGTACTTGACCGCGATGACGTACTTTAGGAGGTCCTGAGCTATTCTCCTTGCCTTCTTTGACCTGACAAGGACAAAGTTTGTGTCCGATTTCTTGACCACTCCCAGACCCATCTTTTCGAGTGCTTCGATCAATTCCTCTCTGTAGATTTTCGCTTTTTCCACGTGCTCAGCGATGAGTGATTTTCTTTCCAATAGTTCCCTTGCAATCGAGACTGCAAGACCGCTAACCGCGTACGGGTACTGGAACTCCCTCTCAAACTTCTTGACGACTGCCTCGTTAGCAAGAAGGTATCCTAGCCTCAGGTTTGCCAAGCCAAATGCTTTCGAGAATGTCCTGACAATAAGCAGGTTCCCGTACCTTGGTAGATTTTTCGAAAAAGTATACCTGCCGTACTCGACGTATGCTTCGTCGAGCAAAACCTGAACAGAGGGTAAAGATTCGAGAATTGATCGTATCTGGTCCTCAGGATACTGGATTCCTGTAGGATTACTCGGAGAGGAAAGTACTAGCATCTTAGCACCCTTCTTCTTGCATTCGCGAATCAATTCTTTCTCGTTCAGCGCAAACGGGTCTTTTGCAGTTGAAGCTGCCACCCCGACGGTCGAAACTGTTGCACCTACCCTCTTTGCAAGGATTGAGTACATTAAATAACTCGGATCGACAGTGAATATTCTTTCTCCTCTCGCAAGATTCATTCGATAAACAATGTCGATAATCTGGTCGCTGCCGAAACCTAGTGCTACAGAACTGGCAGAGCAGTAGCAGTATCTTGCTATCTCATCTTTCAGCTTCCTAGTTTCTCCCTCTGCGGACTCCGAAGGATAGATACGCGTGTCAAAGTTGTCTATGCATCTTGCTATCACCGGGCGAAGCCTCGCAAGGGGCAGCACCAGATTCTCGTTTAGGTTCATTCGTAAGAGATTCTGATCAGTATAGTCTATCTTTAGCAGGGATTGCTTGTATTCATTGGCAGTTTTCAAAGCAATTCACTCTCCTCCAACTCGCGCGAGTGCTGCAAACCCGTGATTTGGCAGACCTTCGATTCCTGATAGTGTGGAAACATACCTCGCTCCCTTTTTGATCGAAGTCTTCGAACCGGATACCACGAGAACCCGCTTCAAAAAGTTAGAAACGCCCAACCCGGAAGACACTTGTGCAGTTCCCCCAGTGGGAAGAATGTGATTTGTACCGACGACGTAATCAGTCGCGGCGCAAGGAACATTGTTGCCTTGAATGACGAGCCCTGAATTTGTGATTTGTTTTG
>DAHVAI010000469.1 GCA_027314685.1 Nitrososphaerota archaeon
AATTCATTCCTTTCTTTTTCTTGCGAGATTTGTAAAGCGATATTGACTTTGAACTTCTAAAGCAAGTGCAGAATTTGATAAGAATTGGGAAGAATTCACTCCAATTGAACTGGTTCACCCAATCCCTAGAGTCGAGCGACCCAGTTCTTGTCGTGACCAGGCGCTTTGTGATTGACACTCAAAAACTCAAGGAATTTGCGAAATCAAAGGAGGTCGCGCGCGCAGCTAGAACCTGCGCGTTCTGCAATTCAAAGTTGTATGATCGGCGCAAAATATTCTGCAACCCCAAGTGCCGTCGGGCGTTCAACAGAAAGTACAGATTCTTTGTGATTACATGGAGGCAGGTTCGATATAGGACCTTTCGGCGCGACGGTTGGTCTTGCGTGAAGTGCGGTCGTAGGGCGAAGGAAGTTGACCACATCACACCGCTCTCGGACGGCGGGAGCGAGTTCGACTTGAACAATTGCCAGTCACTATGCAAGTCCTGTCATATGCAAAAGACAATCGGTGAGATCAAGGATAGAGCTGTACGCAGAAGGATTGAGGAAGATAGCAAGGAAGTTCTCGCATCAGTGGCAGGCTGAAGTATGGAAAGGCGTAGGCGTTGTTATTGACTGGAGCACCAATAATCGCAACTTACTGTGAAAACTAGACTAGGAATGGCATGGGTTCATGTCTTGCGTCTTCCCTCTCCCAGGTCTGTACGTTGACTCATTTTCGATACTATCTATTAGTATCCCCCTTCCCCTAGGTATATTTTCCATTGTTTTCAATGGATTATTGCAAACTATCAATTGAAAGATTGCAGTATTTGCATCATCCATTGCTTTTGCAAGTGGGTCCACAGGTCCGGGTACACAGGTTTGCATGTGTGGACGTTAGGGCGCATAGTGAAGGTTGGGTCATGCGCCTCGAAAGACCAGGGCCATTGTGCGCGGATGAGGGAAATACTTGGGGATTTCCTTCTCAGATTCTTTCCAAAAAATCGGCTCTTCGTTTAAAACATCAAGGCATGTCAAGGGGACACAATGTAAAGAAATTGACAGTTCTATCGCCTGTGAATTGCCTCCCAGCAACAACATACTAGCCTGTCGCAGTTGGGGCATGCTAATTCTGATATGCTCGAAGCACATTCGGAGGGCAAGCAGTTGCAATCAGCGCATTTTATTTTGGCCGACATGAATCATCCCTCGCTTACAAGTTAAACCCAAAAAAGCCTATCCATACTGGCTCAAAAGTCAAAGATTGAAATGTTAAACCTGTAATTGCAACCCATCATAGCACCAATTCAACCTCGGAAATTCTCACTGACAGTAACCTTTGATGAAAGCCTTCCCATTGCACTCAATGTAATTTTCTTGCTCTTCTCTTCATCGTCAAGGTATTCCACCAGCCCAATTTCAATCAGTCCTTCGGTCTCCCTGTCACCATTGAGATTCTTAGGGTCACCGAGTCTTTGTTTATTTTTCAGCAAAAAATGAATAATTCTGCAAGTTAAAAATAGAAACCAAAATATATGATATAAGTTATAGTATATATGTCAAGTACATGACCACAACAATAGCGGTGAAGGAAACGACAGTAGAGAAGCTCAAGAGGCTCATGAAGACAAGACATACTAAAAGCTTGGACCAAACGATAAACTCACTGATCGAAAGCGCCGAGGCTGTCCCATCAAGTATGTTCGGGGCTGACAAACAAAGACGCATTAGTCTAACCAAGCGTGAGCACGATAAATTCCAAGGGGAGCGATGATTCACGACTGAGGTTGTAATCGATACTTTCGCTTGGATTGAATATTTCGGCGGAAGTAAGCGGGGAGAAAAGGCAAAACCATTCATCGAAAGTGGAGACGCAATTACTCCTACCGTTGTAGTCGCAGAGTTCACTGATAAGTACGTCCGAGAGAACGCAGATCCCGATGAGAGGCTCAAATTCATCAGGACGAGAACAGCGATTGTTTCCCTGGATGACGAGATGGCAGAGACGGCGGGAAGAATAAGTGCAGAGCGCAGTCGCAAAATCAAGAGATGGGGACTGGTCGATTCGTGTGTCCTCGCGACAGCTCGGGCTAAAGGAGCTAGGATTGTCAGCGGTGACGAGCACTTTGACGATTTGAAAGAGGAGTGCATCAAGATTTGATTTTTTCGATATTCCGCTGTTGGGAGGATTCCCATTTAGACTGGATGCAGTCGGGTCTTTGAAAGAAGAGAGCTGATATCTCTACCGGTGACCGTCACCTCGACTGTCACCACCATCTCTACCTCCACAGTCACGAGCACGTCAACCTCGACGGTCGTGTCCACGGTAACCACCTCGTCTCCAAGCAGTCTGCCAATAGAAACGAGGACCGACACCGATGGGGCAATATCGGTACAGGTGACAGTTACCTGAACTAATGCGCCCGCTCCGATAACCACAGATTCAACGGGCAACCATCAGTTCACCTGCGGATAGCTCGTAAGCGGAGATACCTATTCAGTGTGCACGACCATTAATGGTGCGCCTTTGTCCGCGTCGATTGTACTGCCAGGCAATTCTTTGATAGTGCTCGAGTCTACGCCAACGCCGATTCACTTGAAGTTGCGCTCATAGAAACAAGTAACGCGTTATGGATAAAGATTCAGAGAAAGGAGATAGATCTAGAATCTGCAAAGAAAATTGTCCAAAATCCTTTCTGAATCTGCTTGACTTCTGGATCAGAAAAAAGATGCGGCAAGAGCCATTGAAATAGCGGTGAAATATCGCATTACAGTACACGATTCGCTGTTTGTTTCCTACGCGGAGATGGAAAACAGCGATCTGGTTTCATGTGATAGTAGACAGATCGAGGTTGCAGAGGAATTGGGAATCAAGACGATTTCAGTCTGAAATATCTGATTGAGATTATCCCACCCATTTAACCGTGCGTTTGTTTAGAAGCGATTCTTTTTGGTACGTCTCGGAATCATGTGTAATCCAAATGCTGATTTTCAAAGGCATACGTTTCTGGGAATCATTGCCATTCTGGACATCTCGCCTTGATGTTGAATCGGTTCAATGAACTCACTGCAAGGAGGGCCATCAGAGCTTGAAGAAAAGCAGTTAAGCTCTGCAGTGCCACAGTTACATTCAAATTTGAAATATGATTCGAATAGTAAAGCTTCGTGAAAACAGATGGCCTGATTTTAAGTCAATAAGGCTGGAGTCTTTAAAGCAGGACCCGCGTGCTTTTGGGAGTTCTTACGGGGAGGAAGCTAAATTCACTCCGGATTTATGGAAAAGTCGAATCCATAACGCGGTCTTTGCCATGTCTAACGATAGGCCCGTTGGAATGATTACATGTCTCTTCAGCGAACGAATAAAGACAAGGCATATTGCGGACATTGTTGGCGTCTACGTCGCTCCTTCCTTTCGTGGAAAAGGGGTCGGATCCAAGCTGTTAGAACACACGATACGACTTGCCAAAAGGAAGAAAGGCGTAATCAAGCTTGCTCTCGGAGTGAATACGGAGCAGAAATATGCGATAAATCTGTACAAGAGTGCAGGTTTCGTGATCGTGGGTAAAGCTAGGAAACATTTCAAAATAGGCAAGGATTACTTCGACATGTTTTATATGGAAAAATTCCTTTAAGGAATTCCCCGGTTGAAGTTATCAGAAAAAAGAAGCGAGAGGACACAACGAAGACTCGCACATAATATATCAATTATTTTCACAGAGAGCAAGAACTTAGGACAACGATACATATTGAGCTAATTCGGAAAGCGAGCAAAGGTGCCACAAGATAACCCTGAGGAATCATCTTAACAAACTCAGGTCTTGTTACAATATTCGTCAGTTCAAAATGTGGATTTAGAGTTTGATGAATCAGCCTCATCCACATTCCCTCATACCATAGATGTCGTTTGCTCAGAAGTCTGCAAGACGGATTTTCAAAATTAGCTCAATATGCCATTTGGAATCGGATCTGATGGATTCTGAGCTATCTCTCAGAATCTGAAGAAATAACGGGTATTGGCACTCCTGCGTGAGGAACCCTGAAACGTTAGCCCCCGCATGAAACCAGTAGAATCAGAGCTTTAACTCAGCTGAGCAACTAATCTGTTTCTATGATTTTAGAAGGCTCTATTTTCAAAATCGCTCTCTGCGTATTCGGTTTTCTATTGTGCTTACGGCCCGTGTACTTGATTCCAAGTCTGTCATCGTGGTCTTCAGCCTCTTTCCCTTCCTCAATTGAAGCGACCTTGCCGCTGATGATCACCCCCTTGTATGGATCTTTCGAGTCGACAACGGCAACCGATACCCGCGGGTCTCTAGAAACGTTTTTGAATTTATGCCGGTAGGTTGCAACGTTGATAAGTACATTCTTTCCATCTGTATCAACCCAGATTGGAGTTACTTGCGGCGATCCGTCCTTGTTCAGGGTTGCTAGGAATGCGAAGTTCTTCTCTTCCAGCAGTTTCCTAGCTATTTCAGGCAAGTCCACCAATTCGATATTTCCACGCAATTCCGGTTAGCTGAAATGTTCGCTTAAAACGGTTTTATTAAGAAGATATTCTTGCGACAAAAATCACCGCAGTATCAATTCAAAAGAGGCTTTGGGTAGCCGCTAGGTTCCTTCAATCAAGTGAAACCGGGGAAGGTGGAATCTCGAATTGCTTGCATTCAGCAAGCTGCTTGTCAAGACGTCGCAAGGTGGATTGAGTCTTTGGGTCGAGCATGACGCGGCAAAAATCCTTCAGGTCTGAGCAAACTCCGTAATCCACGACATCGAACGCCATCGACTTCGGTATCTCGTTGGAACGCATCGTGCGTTTTAGACTTTCATTGGTTATCTCCAGGTACAGCTTGTACGCGTCCTTGAGCTCCTTGCTCTTCGGTTCAAAATTTAGGTATTCAACTGGGATGTATCTCAGTGCTGCGGCGCGGTAGATTTTCTTTTCCAAGTTCCCTACATGTTTTACTTCGAAAGGCTCCACAATTTTGGCCTCTAGAAGCTTAGTTATCCGCCTCCACATTTTAACCGCTGGCACTGCCATTTTTCTGGAAAGCTCGGTCGCGGAATATGGAGAAAGAACGAAGTGCCTCACTATACGTTGGTTCAAGACGTCTGAAAGTAGGATGGAGCCATTCTGATCTAAAATCATGACGCGTTTCATGGAATGAAAGCGCATTCGTCGAATATATAAAACACCATAATTGCAAGTATATCCTGACGGTCAAAAAGTGGTCGGATCTCGATATCTCGCGGGTGATACCTTGTGAGCAGTAAAGAAATAGAAGACAAGGAAATTACATGGAAAGTTTTGGACGACATCAGAGTTTATGGAACGGTTATCAGAGCATCAAGCATTAGTAGCCTCAAGCACTCTCCTGAAAGGTTCACGCACTTCGTTCTCAACGATGGTGATCGTACCATGTACTTAATATCATGATCAACGTGAGTACAAGCGGACAGGTACTCTTTCAATGGTGCTGTGAAATTCGATTGGTTGAGAATTTCTTCTATCCTTTATCGGAGGAAAAAGTTGAAGATCAACAGAGAAAAAAGGACAAACGACAGCAACGCATAGAGTGGCTTCTTCCTCTTGGCCGGAAACTATGGGCGAAGAACCTGTATTCGTCGCAGATCATCTCTGATTTATCCAGCGAAGCGCAGGAGCTTTTCAAGGTCTCGCGCGCGACGGCCAGAGAGTACGCCCACGACGCGTACCGATTACTTCAGGAAGAAGCCCCGCAAAATCAATAGTAGAGAAAGGACACCTGTAGTGATGAGTCCCAAGGCGAGGGCGTAAAGCAATTAAAGAATCGAACCCTCATCCTTTGACAGTGAATGATAGATGGTAGACGTTGGTAAAAAGGCACCAGACGTAGAACTCGTGGACACGGACAAGAAAACAGTGAAACTGTCTCAATACATGGGCAAGCCTACAGTACTTTTGTTTTATCCGGGAGCATTTACCGGCGTTTGCACGAAGGAGATGTGCTCGTTCCGGGACAGTCTTGCAAAGTATAACCAGCTCGGTGTCAATGTCCTTGGAATCAGTGTTGACAGTCCCTTTGCAAACAAGGGCTTTAAGGATGCGAATAACGTCAATTTTCCGTTATTGAGCGACTATGCAAGAAAGGCTGTGAAGGAATACAAGATCGAACTGAATGATTTCGCCGGTCTAAAAGGATACACTGCGTCTCAAAGAGCCGTTTTCGTTCTTGACAAGGATCAGATTGTTCGGTACAAGTGGGTCGGAGAAAATCCGGGTATCGAGCCCGACTACAATATAGTAGCGATGGAAGCAGAGAAAGCAAAGGCATAAGCCGCGAGGCTTATGTCCCTTCCTCCCATCCGGATAGATACTTTGACTGCTCCCTTGTGAGCTTGTCGATCTCTATTCCCATGCTTTCCAGCTTCAATCTTGCTACTTCCTCGTCCTGCGACCGGGAAATGTCATAAACATCGGGTTTTAGGTTCTTTCCCTCTTTTGCAAGTCGTAGTATTGACATGAACTGGTTTGCAAAGCTCATGTCCATTACTTCGCTCGGATGACCCTCGGCAGCCGCAAGGTTGACTAGCCTTCCCTCTGCGAGTGCGTAGATCCTGTTTCCGTTTGAAAGCACGTACTCCATGTTATCGGCCCTAACTTCTCTCTTTTTCTTTGCAATTCTTTCTAGGTCTTCAATGTTGACTTCGACGTTAAAGTGACCTGCGTTTGCCAAGATCACGCCGTCCTTCATCTTGTTAAAATGAGAAGCGACTATCACGTTCTTGCAGCCCGTCGCAGTGATGAATATGTCTCCGATTTTTGCAGCGTCGTCCATCTGCATGACTTCAAAACCCTCCATGCGCGCCCGTAGAGCTTTGATCGGATCAACTTCTGTGACTACCACGTTGGCTCCTAGACCCCTAGCTCTTGATGTCAGTCCCCTTCCGCAGTGCCCATAACCCGAGATGACCACGTTTTTCCCGGCAAAGAGGACGTTTGTCGCCCTGATCACTCCGTCTATTGCGCTCTGGCCAGTACCAAATACGTTGTCAAAGTCAGACTTTGTCTCTGCGTCGTTAACCGCGATTATGGGATATCGTAACTTACCTTCCTTTGCCATCGAACGAATTCTGTGGATTCCTGTTGTGGTTTCCTCGGTGCCGCCTTCGAGGTCCTTCAGGTATTCTGTATGTTTAGTGTGGACCGTGAATATCAGGTCAGCCCCGTCATCCAAAGTGAGCTGAGGTTTCGGTTTGAGTGTCTGCTCGATGCACCAGTAGTATTCTTTCGATGATAGCCCTCTCCATGCAAAGATCTCGGCTCCTTCCTTGTCTAATGCTGCTGCAACATCGTCCTGTGTTGATAGCGGGTTGCATCCAGACCAGGATACCTTCGCACCTGCAGCTCTGAGTGTCTCTACTAGAACTGCTGTCTCCTTTGTCACGTGAAGGCAGCCCGCAATCTTGATCCCTTCCAGAGTCTTCTTTTTGGAGTGGATGGATCTAAGCTTCATTAAGACTGGCATTCTCGACTCTGCCCATTCGATCTTTTTCCTTCCAGAGTCAGCCAGAGAAGCGTCCTTGATCTTGCTCATTATGAATCGCCTTGACTTTTCCAATTGTCGATTTAAGAGTGTTTTCTGAGTCTCTCTGTACAGGCTTTGCGTTTTGGATGTTCTATTTTGATGACATTATTAGAAATCCTTTGTACATTGATCTGATCGAGACAACAACACTGGGAGAGTTCTGGCGAACTCTAAGTAATCCGGTTAGGCTCGAGTGGATTCAAGAATCTTGTGAGCGTTATACTCGACATTGTAATAAAAGGATAGGATTTACTCGCTATGTGTTTGAACCCTGCATGTAGAGTTACGGCTAACGGAGTACCTAAAAGTAGGTCTACGGAATTGCCATAAACCCAAACTGCTTAAAGCGAGCGTCAAGGGTGAACGCGGTCCGAATGCCGTACTTTCGCATCGTCACAAAAGACACGCAGTTAGTGAGGCTCCATTCCTTGTCCGGGTGCTGCTTGAATATGCGCAGTCCTTCCGTGAACAGGTCCTCTTCGCAGTAGACCACCCTCATTAACTTAGCTAAGAGCTGCATCAGCATGCTCGGATGTTTTCCTGTGGCCGTGCGCAAAGCGAGTCAAGGTCACGGTTTCGTCAAGCACTTGATCAGGATACCAAGTCGTACCTTCTTGATTCAAGTCCTCTTTTCAACAAGTGTGACCGAAAGAGCAATTTTTATGAGCGTGTTGGCAAACATTCGTTACCCTAGCCAAGAGCCGCTAGCCATTTCCCAAAGAGTTGATGCGCTTTATCCGATTTAGATGAGGAACCGAAGAACGACCCCCCAAGAATGAAAAAGGGCCACTGGACGACACTCTCGCACAGCGGAGTCAGTTTCCCAGAACCATACAGGTCAGACCCGAGGACAAATGCTATCATAATCAAGGGCGACCGGATCAACATGAGCGCTCAGCAGGAAGAGATGGCGGTTGCCTGGGCAAAAAAGATAGGAACGCCTTACGTTGAAGACCCGGTATTCCAGGAAAATTTTCTTTCTGACTTCATGAAACTCTTCCCTGAAAAGTACAGGGACGCAAAGATCAAGGACATCATATTCCCTATATTACCTGAAAAAGTTGAGCTGACGAAGGAACAGAAAAAGGCTCTCGCCGCTGAGCGAAAGAAAAAACGCTTGGAACTAAAGGAAAAATTCGGCTACGCAATAGTCGATGGTGCAAAGACAGAAATTGCAAACTGGGTCGTTGAACCACCTGGTTTGTTCATGGGGAGGGGATGTGTCG
>DAHVAI010000042.1 GCA_027314685.1 Nitrososphaerota archaeon
AACACCGATGGGCACTTTGTCATTCATACAATTGAGCAGAGATTTGTTTGTACTCAGTGAAAGATCAGTCCTGCCGCCCTTGGCTTCAGGCATGTACTCATATGTCCATGAACCATCTGGCAAAACGTCTGGATCCTTATCGCCATACACACCACGAGCTGTCTGTCTGATCCAAAGTGCATAATCAGAGTCACTGGGCTTGTAGATTCCTTTTTGAGTTCTGAAACCCGGTATCACTTCTTGCAATGTCCTGCTCTTGGAAATCGAGCCCACAAGTTCCCGAATCCGTGATATGGATTCTTCCGCACGCTTATCGTGCTTCCTCCCGGCATCGTCCACCATCGACCATAGATGGATGATGCACCTTAAAATGCTGAGTGTAGCCCAAGATTCTAATCTGAGCACAAGCAGACACGAAGCGATGACTTTGGAATGGAAGCATAGCAGATTGCGGCAGATTCGTGGCAATTTGAGAAGTTAGGGGAAACATCAGGCATGACTGTGTGCGAAGTCACTCTTGAACCCATTGTTGGACCCTAGCAAGATAGGGCTGAGAACTCTGCCATGCAGGTCCTGAATGATGCCAGAACTTTAAAGAGAACATGAGACTGTGTTTCTTGCTGTATGATCAAGCAAGACTCCAATGGATTCTTGGGCTAAGGTAAAGTCAACTAGAGAGACGAAGGCACCAACGAAGAGAGAGGAAAGCTGGTTGTACTTCATCTGCTGCGGAACGTTTCGTGTCGGCAATGACAAGCGAATACTCAAAATAAACATGGAGTTATCTGAATAAAATTACTACCCATATTCTTTGACACCAACTGTATTTGAATGTAAGAATTTGAAGAAAAGAATCGCATTGGCCACATGGCAAGAAGGGCAAATGTTATTCACCCAATTATTATTTACAGATTGATGGAAGCTCAAAAGCCCCATATCAGAATGGCAAAACAAGCGGATATGCCGGATATCAAAAAGCGAATGAGTAAAGGTTACTTCAGCCCATGTAACTATTTCTGGCTTACTATGGGTAATGTTGAGATCTCTGCCGATCAGTTTCTAATTGCAGAAATAGATGGAGAGTTTGCTGGTTTCCTACAGTGGTACAGAGGAGCTATGCCTCCTTTTGATACTGGTGTGGAAGCATATGCAAGGATAGTTGATGTGATGGTCGAAAGTAAGTTTAGAGATAGAAATGTGGGTATTCGGCTAGTACAAGAGATGTTCAAGGCGGTGGAACGAGAAGGAATAAGTGTTGTGTATGCAGACCCTTCCGAAAATAGTGAGGGTTCAATCCGCACGTATGAAACAGTAGGATTTACCAGATATGGAGGCACTGTCCATATGCGGCTAATGTATCCTCCAAGAAGGAAATCTCGGACTTACACGCGGGATGAAGCGAGGGAACTCATGGTATTTTCTGTTGAACTCAAAGAACAATGCCGCATGTTCACCATTCTATACAAAGAAATTGTAGATATGATCCAAATAGGACCTCCTGAAGAATTGGAAGCAAAGAGGGAATTCAGCGCGAAGATATGGTCGAAAGTACAAGCTTCTTTAGCTATCGCTTCAGTTATATCTAAAATTCTCTGGCCACAGCCTGCACCAAGAAGAGATGTGATCGACAAGTACGCCATTCAGAGAGCTCTTCGTCTACGCATATTTCTCAAGTTGCAGGGTTCAAGATCGTTGCTCCCTCTTAACGTAAGGAATGCATTTGAGCATATTGATGAAAAGATTGACTTGTGGCTACCGAAGCAGCCGCGCGATATACCATGGGGCTGGAGCCTCAGTCCCTTTACAAAGGAAGAAGAACCTGATGAATCGGCTAATGCGCTCAGATACTTCAACATCTTTACAGGTGAACTCAGGGTATATACTGCTTACTGCAACCTACATCAGGTGGCCAAGCGTATACGGGACATAGAAACAGCGCTTCCCGATCAAGCGAAGGTAGTGTTTGGAGAGAAGGAGGATTGGGACTCTGAAAGCAGAGAGTGGAAGAATCCACCCACCGGAAAACCTTGATAACAAACCGTTCCAGTGTTCAATAATCTAATATTGCCCGTAGAAGAAGGATTGTCCGTGTCGGGTCTATTATAACTGTGGAAAGGTAGCAGGCTGGGGCTACCAAGGGTTCGAATAGAGCCAGTCATGACAGTTCCTTATCATGCGTAAATGCATTCAAAGCCTGTAGTATATCACATGGGCGTTGTTTCACTTCTGATTTTGATCCTAATAGTGGTAACAATTTTGGTGGTAGGTACTGTGGGCATTTTGTTGTCACAAAGATTCAATTCGGTGCAACGTGATCCTAGTGTCATAGAAGCAGGGGTGACAGGGTCGCTCGCAATTAACACCAATCTTGCCAAGATCGCAGTTGAAGCTGGACTTACTTCCAGCCAGGACACATTGAAGCGATCGTTCGCAGCGTCTCTGAAGGACCTGAAGTCTGGCGAATCAATAGGCCAGATTAACCGAATTGGTCAGCAGATGGTGAACAGTACCGCTTCACTTCTGAAGTTGCTAGAAAGAAGCCAGCCCAGAGGCTCATTTGGAAAAAACCAAATGGACCGTTTGCTATGCGACTCAATCGCTCCACCCTAAATTCAGGAAAGGAGCACAATTGGAAAGCCATGTAGCATCCTTGTCCTTGCCTGATCGTTCCTTCGCCATCGTTCACACTAGCTTTAATCTTTATTCCTTCTGTTCTATAATTTATATTTGATAGTGATTCAACTTCTGGGGGTCCGCACCATAAAATGGCTCTTCGTGGGAATTCCATGAGAGCTTTATTCAACCTCCTTACTCTTGTTGCTGAAAGTGAGAATGAAAATTGTTCGTGTATTGTCGGACGATCTTAGCTTTCCGCTAGGAAAGGGTGTGTGGGAAGACCAGAATATTTGGTATCATGGAACGAGTAGCGCCTTTTCTAAGAAAATTGAAAGTGAAGGATGGAA
>DAHVAI010000470.1 GCA_027314685.1 Nitrososphaerota archaeon
TGGAAAAGTAGTGAATTGTTGCCTATTTGGGACAATTCATTAATTGCCTTCAAGTCATCGATGGTGTAGTGTGGAATTGAGAGAATCTCCCTCTGCGAACCTCAATGAAACACACTCGTTCAAGATTCCATGACAAGGCAATATGCTGGATCCATCATTTAAAGCAAGAGATTACTCACTAAGAGTCTTGGTCGAACTGTCAGTATTGTCTGACCCAGCGAGCTCGCGGAAGATCGAGTCATTATGGGACTGGGTGAGTATCCAAAAGGACTCCAGATATCGGCAGGCGGCCAATAGATATTGCCACGTCTCCTTTGGCTAAAACTCCTTCGCTCATTGTTGCTCAGATTTAGGACTGATGGGTGGCGTTTCCCAATTCAAAATAGTGAACATGTCTTTTCTTCAAAATGGGAAAGAAAGAAATGGTGGATGTAGATGGCTGTTCCGCCTGTGCTGCACCCGATTAGATATTTACGCATGTGAGAATCTCAAGGCTTGTAGATTCCATCTGTTTCAACCATTCTAGCCGTAATCATAATTCTGCTCAACACGTGCCACTTGCTATCTGCGTGGCAAAACTGATCAAGCCTGTTGAATTTCCCCTCTGATTTGAACGTAAAATAGCCTCCAGTTTTCTTGCTGGATTATATGTGAGAATCCTTTTCAAACATCTTTTGATTACGTAATGTCGTGGTAGTACAGTGCGGGATGATGTAAGAACAACCAAGTGGGAAATGATTGCCGGCATAAGTACCTCCAAGTGCCACTGGATTAGCGAATACGTAGAGCCACTGGAAAGTATCCAAAACTCCGCAGAGAACCAGTTTAGCGAAGAATTGAAAGAGCTGATGTAAGAGACTTCACTCGCAGAGATGTGGAAGGAGCATGATCGCATGATGCGGCAGGACCATCGAAACGTGATGATGAGCTTCGTCCGAGCGATAGGGGACTTTGGGAAAACAGTGTCATGACGTCGGATTAGTTTCATTCCCCCATCAACAAGTGTGATGTCCCTAGGAAACCGAGGTTCGGCGGGGGGCGATTTCTCACATCTCGAAGGTTTCTCCATCCTGCTACGGGCACTCAAGACTGGTACAAAAGGACCGGCGAATATAACGTCGATTGCTTCGCCAAGGATTAAATTCAGCAGATGTGTTGTGGTACACATGGTCTCTTATAACGGCAATCTGCTGAGCTCGATTGCCACTCCATCGCCTCTAAGATACCGGAGGGATGCATAATTGTGTGACAACCTGTCGCCCGCAAAGAGGAGTAAGGTGATGTCCAGCATCAAGGGGAAGGACACGCAACCTGAGCTTAAGTTGTGGAAAGACATGGATCACAGGACCTTCAAGCGGTACCCGGAACTGCCAGGAAGGCCTGATTTTGGAAACAAGAAAAGGAAGATTGCAATATTCGTGGACGGGTGCTTCTGGCACGGTTGCCCTTCGTGTTACAAGCCCCCCTCCACAAGGATGAAATACTGGCAAGACAAGCTCAAGGGGAACCAAGAGCATGATCTTCATGTATCACTTTGGCTCACGTCAAGAGGGTTCAGAGTTGTCCGGTTCTGGGAGCACGAAGTGCTTGGCGACCCCAAGGAATGCGCAAGAAGGCTGGCGGTGCTCCTAAATGTCCGCTGAAGCGCCCACCTTCATCGACCTCTTCGCTGGAGCAGGCGGTTTCTCACTGGGCTTTTATCAAGCGGGCCTTAAGGGCATAATGGCAGTTGAAAGGGATCCAATGGCGTTCCATACGCTGCAGCACAATCTCATCGATGGAGTAAGGGCGTTCGACTGGCCCTCTTGGTTTACGGTCGCCCCTCATGACATAGGCGGGATCATAGCAGAGCACGAGCAACAGCTCATAAAGCTCAGGGGTTCTGTTGGCGTTGTGTCCGGAGGGCCACCATGCCAGGGCTTCTCGCATGCCGGCAGAAGGCTGGAGCACGACGAAAGGAACCAGATGTTCAAGGAATACGTAAGATTCGTAAAGCTTGTCAGGCCAAGGTTGATACTTTTCGAGAATGTCCCGGGTTTCGCCCATTCATTCAGGAAGAACGACCATCACGCGACAACCTATGTTGATAAACTCACATCCGAGTTGAAGTCCATCGGGTTCGAACCACCTTCACAAGCGATCGTCGATTTCTCGCGATTTGGCGTGCCACAGGCGAGAAAGAGGCTGATCATCGTGAGCGGGGAGAAGGGCTGTGATTGCCAGCGCCTGTTTGAGAGCCTGAGACTTGGGCGGCCTAGAAGGAGGGTTACAACTGGAGAGGCAATCTCAGATTTATTCATGTCTAACGGGACGATTCAGAGCCCTGACTCAGCTCGATTCAAGGTTGGTCTTTACGGCAAGCCAAACTCCGATTACCAGAAAAGGCTGCGATCGGGAGTAAGGATAGATTGTCCTGACAGCCACAGGTTCGCCAACCATAGTGAGGAGGTCAAGAAGAGGTTCAAGATGCTGCTGAAGATAGGCATCAGGAACAAGACGCTTGACGCTACCAGCAGAGCTGACATGGACCTCAAGAAGAGGAACATAATACCGCTTGATGAGAATGGGCAGTCCCCCACGCTTACCACTCTCCCGGATGACTACATTCACTACTCGGAACCAAGGATACTGACAGTGAGGGAATATGCTAGACTGCAGTCGTTTCCAGACTGGTATGAATTCAAGGGAAATTACACAACAGGAGGGGAACGGAGGGCGGTTGAAATCCCACGATATACTCAGGTTGCTAATGCGGTAGCCCCGTTTGCCTCATTTAGATTCGGGAAAGCTCTGACGGTGGAGATGAGGAGAAGTTAGTCCATTGGATCGAGTCATTTAGCTTGTTTCTCGGCATATAGCCCTGATAAGTCTGATTCTAGTATTCTGAAGTTTTCAATCATTCTGGAGCATTTCAAGAAGTAGGCATCAAGATCGTCCTTTTCCACAGTCTGAACACTCCCGCTCTTATACTCGAGTTGTATCTTGAAGGGATTTCCCGGGTCCTTGAGCAGAATGGTGTGCGCAAATTTATTCCTTGTAGACTCAAATACTTCCTTAATTTTTCCCTTACTGATATCTTGATATGTCTGGTCCTTCTCTCTGCTTTTCAGCAAATTCACTGCCTTCTCAATAATATCGAGCTTTGCCCCAAGCCTCACTCCGTTTGCTCCAAGGAGGTGTTGGGTAAAATGGCTCTTCTCTTCGTCTTCAATCTTGAAGAACTTCACTATGCAATCATCTATCGCAAGATCCACATCCACCGCTCTTGAAAGCACCAATCCCCTCACGTATTCCGGGTCTGACCACTTAGTCAGAAATTCCTCTGCCATTTGGTAGATGTAAGCGGACAGACTATCCTTTCCCGTACTCCTGATCCTTCCGTATCTCAGGATCAATCCTTTATCTAGTGGTGGTGCCATGCTGGCATTCGAGTAGAACAACACGTCTGCGGGATATCCAACTCGATGGAGTTCTTCCACAAGCTGCTTACCATCCATGCTTCCCTCAAGTCTTTCATCCACCAGGACCCAATCTGGAAGCGAGGTCGAAGCCGTCACATAGTGCTTTGCAGTCTTTAGACTCCCTTTGACTACGGGAGTGAACGTCACTTCGCATTTGTCGTCTAGCTCACGCGACTTACTGGCTCTGAGGACTTCTTCCCGTATAGTCTTAATGACGCGTCTTCTAAGAGTTGCGTCGTCATCCAGAAGCAGGTATCCCAGGGCTATTTTTGGTCTGGCCACCCTTTTCCCAGCCATCAAAATACAACCTCGAAGCAAGCACCCTTGCCAAGTTCTTTGACATCGTTGCCGATAAACTCGATGCTTCCCCCAATAGATTCCATGAACCTCTTTGTAGAATATAGGCCTAGACCAGTCCCTCCCCGTGTGGAATATCGAGGAACAAAGATTCTTGCAGCCACCTCTTTCGGAATCCCGCTGCCATCATCTGAAAATCGAATCAATAGTTCTTTGCCAACTTGCTTGAATTGTATGTAAATGTTCCTCGCCTCCGCTTTTCTGGAGTTATCCAAAAGATTGTCAATCACCAGAGAATACGCAAGTATGTCAGTTCTCTTCATGAAAGTAAAACTATCTCCTAAAACGTGGAGTGTTATGCCGCGCAAGTTCAATGGTTGTGCCCATTGAGATTTCAGGTATTGTTTCGTGTACCCAACTATGTCGACTCTTACCTTCTCCTTGCCAAGGTCGAATGTTGCTCGAGAACTTATCTCCGAGAGCTTCATCATCTTCTCTACAGCCAACTTGATTGATAGCAACTTCTCAATGAATCCTGATGAGAGCCCTAACCGCCTCGCTTCTTTAAGAACAGTTTCTACCGCTGGCATGGTTTGCTCCTTCGCGATTTCAAAGGCGTGTTGCATTATCGCTACCATTTCACCCCTGCCAGCTTCTGCCCTTTCGAGGAACACTATCTGTTCTTCCCTCTTGACCAGATCCTGCTTGAATCTTGCAACTGACTCGCGTAACGCCGCGACATTTTCCCTAAGCCACAAAGCCGCGTCTCCAGTGAATTCCTTCTTGGAAAGTTCCGTAAGATTCTTGATTACAACGTCCGCCTTCGTGAGCCTGGCATCCCTAATTGCTGAAATGGCACCTTTCCCAGGCTTTATCTGCACAAGATCTTCCTTCACCCCAGCTAGCGTGGTTACTAGATCAAGCAAGTTGCGGCCCTTTTCTTCGGCTGTTACAAGTATGTCCTCGCTATCCCACTTAATAACATCAACAACGTACTTCTCCAGTCTCTTTATCATGCGATCAATGATGTAGTTTTTCAGCTCTTGCTGTGCAGCTTGATCCTTCATCCCAGCAAACCTGCTGGAAACCTCTTCAAAGTGGCCATGCGGATCGGAAATCGAGATGTGTCCTATCATTTCTCTTGAGGCAAGAAACCTTCGAGTTCCTTGTGTCTTTCTCTGATCGAGTCGTAACCAATCATCTCCTGGCTCCCCAAATGGCATTATCCTGAAATTGTTCCTATAGAGCATGATAGAGCCATAATTCACTGGCTGGATTCCCATCGTTTTTGTGAATATTGCTTTGGCATTCTTGTTCAAGTAAAAGATTTCCATAGTCGCCTCAACCATGGAAAGATGCTGATATTTGGACAAGTCCTCGGTTAGCTCGTATATCTTCTTGCCCTTGTCAATGAGGCTGGTTCTCGCTCTGCCGGAAGACAATGAACTGGAAATGAATGTAGTCTTGTTTTCCAGCCTACCAGCCAGCCTGTTTCGTATCAAGCCATTTACCCACTCATCATCCCTCTTCCGTTCAGGCTTCATTTCCTCTGTTATGAACATGGGCGCATCGATGACTATCTTGAACCCTTGGTCGTCAGTGGTGAATGGATCCTTCAATCGTTCCAGCCACTTCCTGAGTTGTAGCATGTCCTCGAAATTCCATGTCTCCCTCAACCCGGACATGACTAGAACAGTTCCATGATCAAGTCCAGACACTTCCAATGACTCTGGGGGTTTCTCGTTCTTCAACTGAGAAGGGATAGTTTGAAACTCGATCGATTGGTCCTTTTCTTCAAAATCACCCCAATTCACTTCGAGTGTGGTCCAGTGGCCCCCTTTCGTCTTTGTGTACATGCTGAGTTTGCGTCCTAGTTTGTCGCAAGAGAACCTCCCTATGCCCTTCCTCCCTGCCATAGATCTCCTTGCGGAGCGTGATGTCTGTCCACCTTTGCTAACCGCGTCGGCTTTCTCCCGCTTTTCGGAGTACCCGAGGAACATCCACTTCTCCTTTATGTCATCGGGCGTCATTCCAATGCCATCGTCCAATACAATAATGTGCCAACCTGTAGTCTCACCGAGTTCTCCTCTGAACAAGACTCTGGCTGTTCCCGCATAGGCATCGTATGAATTCTTCACAAGCTCGAGAATCGCCACCTGCTTGTTCGTTACCAACTCACGACCGATAAGGTCCTTAATGGCGACACTCACTTTGAATGTTAAAGTTTCGGTCATCTTTGCTTCAACCCCCTCTTAAGGGCACAATTTCGTCTTGCTGGCATCTATGAAAAGAAACAGCAGAAGCCAATTTCCCAAGCCGAAGGTTTCTTGAGAATTTCACGCTATTCGGTGCCAATCGCAGGCTGCTCGAAGCTAAATTGCTCGCCTCACACTCTTGCATTACGCTTGTCATGGAAATTAGGACAGCTGCTAGCCGTCCGGTCAGATCCGCCACTTATATCCAAGCCGCTAATCCTTTCGGAAAGCTTAAACATTGAGGTGGAAGAACACAGCTGAAGATACGTCAGTCCATTGAAAACGGCTTAGTTCAAAGGCTTGCCTGTCAAAACCACATGTATCAAAGAGTACCTGCATACCGTTCAGACTCAGGTGCAAGGACGGAGCACCGATAATATGACAGAAATATAGTAGCTTGTTTATGGATAGATAGACGCTGGAATAGGATATTCTCGCACTAGACCCGTACATCAAGTCAGGACGAAGACTACCGGAGGTGGGAGATGAATCTCTTGTCTGTTTTACAAGTCCCTATCCATATGCCTGACAAACATATGGAGGGACTCGACATTCCTCAAACGCTTTTTCATGAATCGCCGGTTCAAACGCGTGTGCTTAGAATCCGACTTATGTCTTCTTACTCGATTTGGAGTTGCAGTGGGTGACACATATTGGAGGATGGCACTCTACGAGAGCTCGCTCCCCGCCTTCAAATGCAATCGAGCCTGCTCGGACCTTCAAAAGAGGCTCAAAGAAAGAGGGAAGCGCTGCAACCTCGCCCGTATTGCAGTGGCCACCAAGCTTCTTTCACAGGCATCTGCCGTCATGAGAAGGGCAGAACCGTTCAAGATTCCGGAATGATATTCGAATGCCGCATCAGGCAAGCAGGCCGGGTGATAAGAAAGCGGTTCGCTTTTCCCATGAACCCATAGGCAAGGAAAACGGCGCATCCAAGCTAAAATCTGCTCTGGGAAACACACCATTCAAGCCCAGGCTTTGACCGGCTAGATGACAAACTGATGTGCCAGTCAGCGAAATATGAGTCACTAAATCTTGTTATTGTCATCGGGGGGAAACCGCTTATAGTCACTGTCGGTTTCTGACCAGATATGACACGATTAGCAGAGGGAAGTAAAGTGATTTCTATGGAAGAAGTAGTGAGTCGTGCAATCAATGAGGGGCTTACCAGTGAAGATGATGCCCATATGCCTTCTTGGATGGGTAACGAACCAAAATTGACCAAATTCAGTCTAGAGAGTGTAGTCAAGAGAAAGCCAGACTATTATGGTGTGTCTGCCAAAGGGAATTTCTCAGTTGGCACTATTTCTGAAGAAGTGAGTATATGGGGACTGGACGCGTTGGCATGGTATGTTCCGTTTCATGCATCTCCCAAGAATTATGGCATATACATCAGAGAGACTGGACTGTGGTTCCTATCTGAATATTTCCAAACGCTAACAAATTGCAGTTTGGTCGATTCAATGGAATCGGCTTCCAGTCTGCTGAATTTGCACGAAGAAGCACACAATCACATCGAAGTCCTTTTCACCTTCCACGAGTTCGTCGCAAGAAAGCGGCTTTACCCAAAGCTAAGTTCGGGTATACCCACATATTTGAAGAGTGAT
>DAHVAI010000471.1 GCA_027314685.1 Nitrososphaerota archaeon
TAAGAGTCACGAGTCCGATTAAGAAACACAATTCTCCTATGCTGTGACTAAGCAATGAAATAGTAAAAAGCGCAAGCGCAAGAAATAATCGAACTCTCGGATCCAATCTATGGATGAAAGTCTGCCCTCTCTGGAATAGAAAACCGGCCGCAACCCACTGCATAGATCAATCCCTAACCTTTTGCCGAAATGACTCTTCTAGTACGCGCTTTGCCTCATACGGATCGACAGGCGCTGGTGATTCGAGTCCAAAGCGGTGTGAGAGTACGACAAGTTGTGGTGGCAATATGTTTCCTCTTCCAAGGATATTGCTGTCGGTCAAGATTTTTTGAGAAGGTCCGTCCGCGATCAATTCTCCGTTAGAAAGAACAAGTACGCGTGGTTGTAATGGCCATACAAACTCAACATCATGCGTTACCAAAATGATTGTCTTCTTCTGCGCAAGAAGGAGGCGGATTGTCTGAACAAGCCTCTCTTTCTGCTCTGAATCCTGCCCAACTGTTGGTTCGTCTAGAATCAAGATGTCCGGATCCCATGCGAGCACGAGTGCTATGCAAAGCCTCTTCTTCTCACCCCCACTCAGCTCCATCGGAGCGCGTTCAGCGTATTGTGTAAGAGAAAAGGTCTCTAATGCCCAATTTGTTCTTTCCTCCACCACTTCGTTGGAGAGCCCAAAATTCTTCAATGCAAACTCGATTTCTTTTCTTACTGACTGTTCGAACAACTGATTGTTTGGGTTCTGAAATACAATGCCAACTCGTCTAGACAGCATTGCGCAACTTGTGGTCTTCGCATCCTTTCCAAAAACACTTACAAAGCCATGTGTGGCTTTCAAGAGACCGTTCATATGGCGCACGAGTGTCGTCTTACCCGCGCCATTGCCTCCTAGAATCGCAAGCAATTCGCCTCCATTGATTCGAAAGCTCACATTTCTTAGTGCGATGTTCCCGTTTGGATGACTATAGTCCACTTTTTCGAAGGCGATTACCTCTTTGCTATCTTGAAGGGCGGAGTCCAATTTATCATCTCAAGAGGAACGAATTGTTTCTCTATTCACGGAAACGTCTCTAAATTCCTCAGAATCCAAAGGAAGTACAGAGTTGTCAGGATACATCAGTTTCGCAAGCTTGACAATCGTAGGCTCTGATACTCCGAAGAGCCCAATGTCCATTCGCGACAGCACTTCTCGCGGGGTTCCCACCATCACCATCTTTCCTTTGTCCATTACCATAACTCTGTCACATATCTTTGCGACAAGATCAAGCCTATGTTCGACAATGAGTATAGTCATTCCCAATTTCGAACGCAAATCCTTCACAAGATCAACCAATGACTTTGCAGTGAAAGGATCTAGAAGAGATGTTGGTTCGTCCAATATCAGCACCTTTGGTTTCATAGCCACCACTCCTGCTATTGCAACTCTCTGTTTCTGTCCATCAGAAAGCTCATGAGGAGCTCGCAGTGCCAAGTGGCGTATTTGAAGCAGGTCCATCGCCCAGTCCACCCGTCTTCTTATCTCCTCAGTAGGAAGTCCCAAATTCTCTAAACCGAAAGCGATGTCCCGTTCAACAGAGAACATGAAAATCTGATTTTCAGGGTTCTGGAATATGAAACCGACTTTGGTAGCTATTTGACTCATTTTGGACGATGCGATTTCCATGCCATCGACAATGACTTTCCCCGAATAATTCCCTCCGTGTTGGTGAGGGATCAAACCATTGATAGCCCTGAGAAGCGTACTCTTGCCCGAGCCTGAGTGACCAGTTATCAACATGATTTCGCCGGGCGATACGTCAAGACTGATGTCGTCAACTACTGGATTCAAAGATATGAAGTAGCTGAATGAAAAATTGCGAATTATGATGACATGTTCATTCTCTTTCTTTAGGTCTTCCTGTAAATGACTCAAACCATGGCAGCCTCCCAGTTCTGACCGGATGCCTCAATTGAGGCAGTTTCAATAGGAAATACGTTATTCCGAAAACAAGAGCAAGTTGTAGGCAATTAAAGACACCTGTGAAACCGAGGATCAACGCGAGAGCGTTTGAGTTCGAAATGGATATTCCTATGGCTTTGAACGGAGATTCTACCAAGCCTATTGTCCCGCCCACTGTATACAAGAATGCTATGAGAATGTAGTTTGCAATAGTCATGAACAAGACCCTAAACACGATTCCTAGTCCGAAACCCGCTCCCAAAACAGGAATTGTCCCCGGAGTTCGTAAGATTCTTCTTGCAGAGTACATCCCCATCCAAAGGCCAGCGAGACTGGAAAGGATTGCAATGATTTTCAATATCGGCCCATAAGGTGTGTTTTCTCCTACAGCCATCAGAGTAAGAAATTCTACCACTGAAGCTGCAACGGCTGGACTGGGGCCGAATAGAAAGAAGGCGAGCAATATGGCAACTTCACCAAAGTCGAACTGAAGATAAGGAACTATGGGAAAATTGAGACCCATGAACTGAGACAACACCGTGAGAAGAATCGAAAGAGCAGCAAAGAGTCCAGTGGCGGCGATGGTTCTTGATTTTGAAGTTGCCAGAGAGTTGGTCGAAATGTTTTCGTGAGTGTTCTGCATTTTCTTTCGTTGCAAGATGCCCATGAAAAATGGGTAATAAATTTATTGTAGTTACTACTTCCGTGGTAATGTTGCGACTATCGTGTCGAGTAGTTTGGTCGCAATCTCAGCGGACGAGCCAATACCAGAAAGAGACGAAGCGGTCGGATGGCCGCCGCCAATCAATCCCATTTCGTCGCAGACATACTTAGTAATTAATGAAAGATTTATTCCAGTTTCCTTGAAGAAGCTCTGAGTGCTCCTAACGGATATTCTAGCTTCGTCGTTGTTCTGGCCATATGCCACTCCGACATCTCCTCCCACGTCTAAAAGCATCCTGGCAACTGAAGCCTGAAAGCTAGACACCTCTGATTTCAAGAACATGTAGCGGCCCGATTCAAAATACTGTAGACGTTGTGCAGATTTTATTCTTGCCAGGATTTCCGACCTATCTGGTTTGTTTCGAAGAATTCTCTTTGCAAGTTCAATTTCTGCACCTGCCGTTACCAGAATCAGAGCAGCCTCGAGTGTTTGTTTAGTTGCAATGCCCAGATGTTGAGAATCAAACATTAATCCAGTGAGCAGCGTCTGAGCTGTTCCTTTCGAAATTGGGCAGTCTTGAAATCCTAAAGTTATAATTTCACACGTTGAAGTAGATTCAGACCTGACGAAATTCGCGTCGATCCAGCTCCACGAGGTAGGCGGATCTGAGGCTGAATGATGATCTATCAGCACCTTTCTTGCAAGGCTTTTCTTTACCTGTTGGTGATACGGCTCAAGAAGATTGGGACTCCCTGTATCAACAATCACTATCAAGTCCGCACGATGAATCAGTGAATCGTCAACTTGCAGGGTGTATTCTATGGACAATTGCGAGCTAACAATTTGTCCCAGCGTGCTAACAGATTGCGGGACAACAATAGAAAACTGGAAACTGCTCTCAGGGAATGTCTTTGTTATGATGTCCACTAGTCCTGCGGCAGTACATAAGGCATCAGGATCTGCCTGCCTGTGGACGAATACAAGTACTACTGGACTATTGCATTTTCGCAGATTCACAATTTCTTTAGCAAATAGTTCCTTGAGAGTCTCCGAGCACATGGAACTAAAATGGCACTCTAATTCGATGCGGCACCGGTCGAGGCATTTGTCCC
>DAHVAI010000472.1 GCA_027314685.1 Nitrososphaerota archaeon
GATTATGAATTTGAGGAAAAGAGGCGCGACTATTTAAGAAAAGATGGCGTACGTCTACGCGACAAGGAACAACTCAAGTACTACGAAATATTCCGGAAAGTTCTTGGGCCTCCTGTTACAGAAGATCATAAACTAAGAGCGTGTCCAGCCTGCACAAGCAACGTACCTGACAAAGCGATCTTCTGAACCACCTGCGGGGAGTATCCAATTTAGCAAACCATAATTCATATTCATCTGTATGAAATCGAAGCAATATGCCCCAGTACCCAACCGAACTCGGTCGCGACAGTTGAAGACAGAGTCAAGAAGATCGTCATGACTCTTCCTAGTGCGACTGAATTCGCGTGCCTCACTCGGGTTGGAAGACAATCTGGTTGGATTGACACATGAATGTGACTATCGACCTTCTGTGCAAAAGAAGAATGTTGTCATGCGTTCCAAATTTGATACCCAAAAGATGACAAGAAGGCAGATCTACGAGTCTGTCCTCGATCATGTCAGTCGAGGTCGCTCTAATTACAGTCCATCATACTACAGTGGGGCGGGACTTAAGCTCGTTGACGGGCTTCAAATCACGGCCGTCTTATTGCATCCAGAATTCTTCCCCGATTATTGCTTTCCTGATAGAGCCGCGTGTTCAATCAGAGATGAAAAGTATCTATCCAACTCTAGCCAGCATGAAAGAAAATGGCAAGATCAATAATCTGCCAAATATGCGGCGAAGTCTTTACTTGTGGAGGTCCGCTATCTTTTGGTTGCTGGTGTGGACTGGTCAAAACTTCTAAGACAAGCAGATTGGAATTAAGCAAACTATCGAATGATTGTGTATGCCCTAGATGTCTCCAAACCTTTGCATCAAAATCTCGAAATTGACCTTTGAGCTTGAGTGATTCACGGAAGCAAAGCGGGCAAACTAATTCAATTATTTAAGAATGAGATGGTAACTTTTCGTTCACAATGTCGAAGCGCCGCACTTAAATTTAGAACCTCGGCATGGGGCGCTCGTACCTGAAGTAAATCTCCATTCCTTATGTTCAGTTCCTTGGAAGGGATTCAAACTCATGACTGTTGTATCTACAATATGTATTTTGAAATCCGGGTTTCTGGTTAGACCTACTCGGAATGCATTGAGAAAAGTTTGATCACAGTCGGCTGTTGTCTATGTGCCACACGTAAGATTGTCAAAGATTCATTTTCTTGCCTACTTTACACCTAATGCATCGAAGACATTTCTAAAAGCTGCTAGCGACTTGTGATCGGTCAAGACATGAGTCAGGTCATGATTCGTTAAATTCATCAATCGTTAGAATTAAGCTTCCCCCCACCATGAATACAGAAACAGGAGGAGTAACGCCTGCAGACACTCTTGCAAATACTCTAGTGGAGTACTTCAACAGCGTTCCATACGTCAGAGCAAGCATGGTGGTTGAAACAGGAAGCTCTGCTTTGATCGTGAAGCCGACGATCTAGTGGGTAGTTCATTTCACTCTTATTGTTTGGAGCGATTCTGATATGTGAGTTGGTATGATTTGCTCACTCGCTGCTTTGAGTGCCAGTGTAAGATCTTCGACGTTTCTATTTGTTAAATCAAACGAATTGGAAAGCTCGCGAATTATTGCACTCTCGATACCAATCGCGCTGTCCCCGAATATTCGTCGCAACACTCGCGACAGGATTTGTGGATCAGAAATGACTCCGTTGTGAAGAGATCCATGTAGAATGGAAATTTGCCAATAGACTGTGTGCTTGACGCTCGACCCGAATTGATTCAGTGCCCTTTCTACGCATTGTAGAATATCATACTCTTCCAAAGTGGATTTAACTTCCTGTCTTCTATTAATGTCAGCAGATCAACTAATACCTTCTGTAGCCAATGTAGGGAGTTCACAGTAAAACCTGCCGTTTTGCAGAAAAAATATTACACAAGTTTTGTAAGCTGGCAAGCCATGCTTTCGATGAACACTTGCCTGAGCTTGGATTTTTTCCTTCAATCCTGATCTTACCTCAGCTGATTTTTGCACTCTAGTCGACATGATCGACTACTGACTATTTTCGCTTGATTCTCTATTCCTACCCCTCCATCGCTGCAAATAGCGCAATTTCCTTCCAATACGAACAGATTAACGACTGATTCTCATACAAAGTACTTTTCGTTTGGGAAAAGTCACGAGCGTCATTTATGGAGAATTATCCCATCGTGATCCAAATAGTCTGTAGAATGGCGTTTTGTGAAAATTCGCGATAAGAAATGCTACGAACGCGTAGCACCATACCAAGATTGCCAATTCCCAACCCAAGGGAGAGAATAGAATTCCGTAGACTTTCAGAATCGCCGTGAGCTGGCTCGAGATAGCTGCGAGCAGAAGCGGCCTTGCAAGCTTTATCGTCCAGAAATTACTCTTTGTTCCTGCCACGAAGACTGTAAGATCTCCCGCGACTGCCAATTTCAAGAAAATGAACGACTGCAATAGCGTGGAGTAAAGGGGAAGGTAGTCCATCGCTATCTAGAGAAGTATGAAGCTCGATATACCTCTATTATCCCAAGAAGCATGAAAACTGCTAGAATAGTTCGCATTTTCCACTTTTCTGGTTTATCAGAGAATTTCACATAGTCATAAGCTATTGTCATAATGGGAGATCGTTGAGCAGTGCAAGTAATACAATCATAAGCGCAATTACCGGATAAAATTGAAAGACGATGATAGTCGTTGTAACAAAAAGTAGAACCTTTACAGTTTCGCTCATCCGGCAGATTGCGTAATTTGTCATTCTCTGAAAGTTCTTACGGCCCTCCTTGACTCCATCAATGATCACAGACGTACCAAGTTTAGTAAATACAACCGTGGCGGCAGACTTGGCAGCGTCCGTAGCGCCTGCCACCGCAATTCCCTCATCTGCTTTTTTTGAGCGCGGGAGCATCATTCACCCCGTCACCCGTATTGCACACAATGTGCTTGATTTTCTGTAGTAGTTCTACTATCCGGTACTTGTGCTCCGGAAAGACCTCCGCGAAACCTTCAGCGCTCTGTATGGCTGAATCCGCTTCGCTATCGGATTTGTCCATCATGGAAGCCGGTAATAGTATGTTTGGCCCAGCCCAACCTCTCCTGCAACTTGTTTTGCAATTGCAACGTGATCCCCGGTTATCATCTTGACCCTTTTCCCATAGATTCTGCGGTCTCTATTGTTTGAGGAGAATCTTCCCGCGGTGGGTCGTAGAGTGCATTAGGAAGTCCCTTCCTTCCTATGGTTGCTATTGCTTCAGTCCAGATAACGTCCCTGACTCCATTCATTGTCTTTACTTGTTCCAGGAGATCGAGCAAGATGCCGTTGTCTTTGACAAAGACTTCAACGCGCAAATCTATGGTGTGCTCTCCAATAGTTCTAAAAGCTGAGGTCACCTCTTCCCGCTTCAGTAATTCTCTGCCGATGTTCATCGTCTCGCCCCCTACAGTATAGATGAGTAAATCTATTCGTCTGTATCCGAATTTCATAGGGTCCAGCGTGTAGGTCTTTATGAGGCAAGTATCTTCCAACCTCTTTCTCCTCCTCTGGACGGTGCTCAAAGGAACTCCAAGTTGTAGTGATATTTCATGCGTTGGTATGTGCCCCTCGGAATCAAGAAGCAATCTCAGCATCTTTCTGTCAATGTCAGAAAGCTGAGAGTGCATTACATAACACCCTAACTGAATGTTAGAAGTAACATTCGTAAAAAGTTTGCCAGTTCAGAAAAGGCACAGCGTAAACAGGCGAGTCTCTTTTCGCATGTGTTTATACAGCCTAAAGATTTTCTGATCAAGAAGCGGAAAAATGGGCCTCTTT
>DAHVAI010000474.1 GCA_027314685.1 Nitrososphaerota archaeon
TATTAGTGTAACCAAGTACTTAGGCGAGATCTCCGATCAAGAACGCATCAACGAGCTCGCATTGTTTCGCGCTTCCTAACTCACCTATGACTACAATGCCATTGGCCTGCTTCAACCAGTTGGAGTACTGCGCCTCTGTCGGTCTCACTACATTAGCTGTATACTCCTTCTTGTCGCGTTGTATCCTCACCCTGACAAAGTGCGTGATCCCAGGTTTCCCGTGATAGTCTTCGCTCAGCTTAGCCTTGATCATAGGGAGTTCTGTTGTTGATCCTCCTGCCCGCAGAATAGCGGGAACGCCGAAGACCAGAAAGCTCACGATTGTCGATGTAGGAAAGCCAGGGAGCAGTAGGAATGGTTTACCCTTGTATGTTGCGATGCCTGTTGGGCTTGACGGCCTCATGGCCACACCATGGACTAGTACTTTCACTCCTTCTATCGATTCAACGGACCTTGCGACATAATCCCTCTCGCCAACTGAGGAGCCGGCTGATATGAATAGAGCGTCAAATTGGAGTCCCTTGACAATCTTCTTCTTTATCGTGTCATAGTCGTCTCTCGCGATTCCCAGATCAACAGGAACTCCGCCGAATCTTGAAACCATAGCAGCGATGAATGGCCGGTTTGCATCAAAAATCCCCTGTGTACTCTTTGCTGGATCAACGAGCTCATCGCCGGTGGAGAAAAACGCAATCCTTGGTTTCTTGTAGACGGATACCCTACGTACACCTAGCATGGAGAGCAGCGCAATATGCTGTGGATGGATTCTTGTCCCTTTGCCAAGAAGCAGTTGTCCTCGAGAGAAATCCTCGCCCTTTGCGATTATGTTTTCTCCGGCCTTGATCTCGCGATCTGGGACGAGCGTCTTTCCTTCGACTTTGGCGTACTCAACCATTAGTACTGCTGTCGCGCCGAACGGGAGGTAGGAGCCAGTAGCAACCCTAGCCGCCTCGTTTGGTTTAAGAGCTAGCTTTGGAACTACTCCAATCCTTATCTCTCCTATGATTCTGAAACTAGACTCCGATCCCATTGAAACAGCATATCCATCGCGAGTCGATCTGGCGCGAGACGGAAGATCCCTTGGCGAGACGATGTCATTTGAGAGAACGCGTCCGTCAGACTGGTTTGTTTTGATTATTTCTTGCTTCACCGGATGGATGCTTTCAAGCAATATTCTCCGAGCGTCTGCCACGCTCAGGTGCTGCTCGGCCTTGTCCACACCATGATAGTGGGTGTGCTCTTCGCTCATGCAACCACCTTACGCGCTCCTGAATAAATGGAAATTGCGAGGAATAAAAGCATGGCAAATACGCCAAGAGTGATTATTGAATAATTGCCAAGCTCATAGTTTGCTATCGTCCCATCTACCACCAAGAACAGATAGGCGAGTTGAGAGTCTAGCGTATTCTTCCTCAGCGCCCGCCCGTTCTTACTGTTTGAGATCATCATGTATACGACAAGCATCAAGGTGACAAGCAAAAACCAGCCTACAAAGTTCGTGAGAGGTATCTTGTCGAGCTCTGGGAGTTGAAAGTACTGCCCGGTCCAGACCCAGTAGCCGTAGGAAGAGAACATCGGGTCAACCAGAAAGTCCCACGAGACCGCACCGAAAGCAGAGAGGGCTGCAAGCTTTAGCATGTCATTGCGTGAGAGCGATCGTCCTTCGAACAAACTCCTAGCCATACTAAAAGTGAGGTAGGCGATCACAAACCAGACGAGAGGCACCACCTCTGGTACTCCAAGAACCTTTGGCCCCAAAAAGTCAGTGTAATAGTACTTCCCGAATGGAAAGCCGGTGCTGGTGCCGAGGACTTCGGCGAGAAATCCCGCGAGAGAGGTTACTAAAAGGAAGATTGCAGCCTTTTTCGGGCCAAGCTCGTAAAGGCACTGGCCGAGCGTAAAGAAGAGAAGCGCGAATGAGAGGTCGAAGAAGATGTTTGCCGAGATGGAGAACTTCAGCACGAGTCCAAGTAGAATGTATGCAAGGATAGCCGCGTATATCAGTAATAGTGCATGGATCGCGAGCCGGCCGATATAGTATAGCTTCAACTCGTGGAATTTCCTCAAAATGTGATTATGAAAGTTGTTCGCTTTCGTTATTGAGGTTTAGGCTCGCATACAATTAAATCCAGGCTCAGTATTCGGTACGATGGTAACGGGCAGACGACAACTGAACCGACTCCAACTTGGTACGCGATACGAGGAAGTGGACATGCTTCTGATTTCTTGAACCTGCTACATCCACCTTACACGCTCTGGCATTTGTCTTATGTTATACTAGGGATTTCGCTCGCACCGGTAATCTACCCTGCACGGTCAGTTGCCACGGTCGTTGCGTTCTTTCTTGGTTTGGGGGTTGGTGCGCATGCGCTGGATGAGACTATGGGAAACCCGCTCCAGACGAGACTCTCGAAGAAGTGGTTGTATCTAATCGGATTTGTCTTCATCGGGGCCGCAATTAGCATAGGGCTGTACTACACGATTACTCTATCATACCTCTTGCTCCCAATTATTTTTGCGGAAACGTTCTTTGCAATTTCGTACAACCTTGAGACGTTTGGGAAGAAGTTCCACACGGCCTGGGTCTTCTCGCTGTCATGGGGTATGCTGCCACTATTGACTGGCTTTTTCGTGAATGCCTTGACTATCACTCCAGCCGCAATCCTCTTCTCCGTTGGGGCTGGACTACTAACCTACGTGCAGAGAATTCTTAGTACTCCCGCTAGAAATGTACGGAGGAGGCAGCAGAAGAATTCGAGTGAGTCAATCGATATTCTCGAAATGTCTGAGAAATCATTGAAGATCTTGACCATAGTGGTGTTCCTATTTGCAGTGTCTCTTCTACTGGAGCGAATGCCCTAATATCCACATGTGGAGACTCGTGTACCCAGCCTATGGCTCCTTTGTGATAGCAATGGACGATTCAAATATCGCAATCTTTTAATTGAATAGTTTGCAATTATCCATTGAAAATGTACTGAGGCATACTAATAGATGTCAAAGTAGGTCCAGGTACGGAAAGACATAGTGCAAGATACAAATACATGGACCTGAGCTATCTTTCATGATTTTACTCTGAAACTAAAGAGAAATCTTGGTTCGCCGTTTCAATCTAGGGATCACTATCGAGAGAAACAGTCCTATGACCGCAATTGGGGTAAGTGCAAAAAAGAGCGCGGAAAAACCATAGACTGCGATTATGGGGACGGCGGCAAGAGGCGATAGAAACTCCGCGATTCCCGAAGACGTTGAGAAGATGTACGTAGAGCTGATCAGAGCGTCTGGTCCGGCGGAGTCGAGCGCAAGGTAGGTGGTGATTGGGTATATCAGGGCATGCGGGACGCTGAACAGCAGAAAGCCTGCAAGTAATAGGTACTGGTTGTTTGCAAGCCCTATGAGAGCAAATGAAAGTCCAAGCACAATAAACCCAATCATCAGATAGGTACGAAAGTGCTTTGTCTCTGAGCGGGAGAATAGCACTCGAAGTATAGAGGATACTAGGAAAACTGCTGCAAACAGTACAAGCACTTGTGTCGTAGTAACGTGAAATTCATTCTCGGCAAAGACTCCTCCGTAAGAAATCAAAATGGGCAGCAAAAGAGAGTAGAGAAAATTCATCATGTAGAAATTAGCGAAGCCTCTTTGTTTCATAGTCTTGATGATGTTTGAGGGAAGGATGCCTTTTCTCGTGTCCTCACCCACGAACGATTTTTGGATACCAATCCTGAAAGATATGATGAACACGACTATAGAGATTGCAACTAGAAGAAAGAAGAGGTCGTAGTATCCCGACAGGTAGATTGAAGCACCAGCTATCAGCGGTCCAGCTATCATTCCGAACGAAAGAGCTGTTGAATAGTCTGCGATTCCCTTGTGCGGCCTTTCATCTGTTCCACTTAGGTGCATAGTTGGAATAAGAAACGCCTGAATAAGCGAGAGACCGAAGCCACTCAAAACTATGCTTAGCGAGTAGCCTAGTGGGTCTTGAATTAGGGCGGCGCCGAAGAACGCAAGCGCCAACACAGCAAATCCGGAAAGTGTCGACCTGTTCCTGCTCCTGATGATGCCCGCTGCAATTATTGTGCCGAGCGCATTTGCAATCCAGAATCCCGCGATCATCCATCCTATCTCTGAAGCAGGGGTCTCGAGTATCTTCACCAAGACTATGGGAGAAACGGTCTGGACGATGATGCTTATGGTGCGGGTAAGAAACGTAATGCCAAACAGAGCCCGCACATCGCGGGTTGTGGGAATAGTCAAGCGATTCAGCCTACGCAGTCCAGATACAGGTTGTACAGCTCGTGACCGATTTTCTCAGGAGAGAATGCCTTTTCGATTTTTGTCCGGGCATTGTTTCCCATCTTTTTTCTCAACACTTCATCTCCAAGTAGCCTTTCGCATTTTTCAGCAAACTCGTCTGTCGAGCCAGGAGTTACCAGAAATCCAGAGACGCCATCTTCCACCACCTCAGGTATCGCTGAAACTCTGCTTGCGACGACCGGCACTCCCTTGCACATTGACTCGATGATGCTCATTCCATACGCCTCTGCGGCCGTTGGAAGTAGAAAAATGTCCGAGGATGGAAGGATCTTTTCGTGTAGATCTTGCTTTGAAACATGGTTATAGTATGATATCGAGCTGTCCCGCCGAACTTTTTCAAGAGTGTTCCTGTCTTGGATCTTACCGATGAAGGTAAGTCGTAGGTCGTCAAAGGACTTTCTCAGTCTCTCAAAGACCTTTAAAGCGACATCGCCTCCCTTCCTGTAGTAATCGCGGCCTATGAAGAGAATGTTCTTGGATTTGTGCTGTATCTCGTAGCGTGATGTTTCGAAGGCTGGTGGTATTATCCTGATCTTCGAGGGGTCGACGCCATCTCGAATGTATCCCTTCTTCGCCCAATCAGACCAGAGGATTATTGCCTTGCATCTCTCAGAGTTGAGCATGTTGGTCGCAATCCTGACGATCTTCTTGCTCCAAAAACCTTCAAAGCTGATGTAATCAGAAAAGTACTGCCCTAACGACTGGTCGTTTTCGTGTATCCACGGTATCGGGTATCTATGAATGCTCCAGAACATGGAGTGTATCAGTGAATAGTTTTCCCTCTTTATTGGAAAAAGAGCCTCGCTGAACAAGCGCGCGCTGCTAAGGGGGACTGAGACCCATCCGAGGCCGTAATGACCGATATACTTTGGATATTCCAATTTTTGTTTATAGAGGGTGTAGCTGACGTTACTCGGCGGGTTGTTGTATCTTAGCGCGGCCCCAGTTCTCATCTGACCTGTGAGAGGGTCAAGCTCGGAGACTAGCAAACAGTTTAGCTGTCTACTGATCTCGCTTCGTGGGGCGAGCTGCACCTTATCTATATTCACGCGCCGAGGCGGAGACCACATTCCCAATAAATCTTAGCTATGGCTCTCTAACTACTTCGAGCGGTTCTGGTCGTTCTTCTGACACGAATTCCATATCTTCGGGTTCGACGATCGACATCATTTCCTTCGGCAGTTTGAATAGAGGCGAGCGGGCCACCTTTCCGGTTCTCCAGTTGACTGTTGGGTATATCATTTCCTTTGCGTCGCCTATCCTGCTCTTGTTTTCAAGTACGGCCTCGAAAATTTCGTGCAGTACCATATCCATCGTCTTCTTTCTCCTGAAACCTAGCGATGGGAGGATCTTGCTCTCGACCTCGTAAAAGTGCTCATCTTTCTCAACCCTTGGATTCGCGACGTACTCCATCGAGGGTTCTACACCGTACTCTTTTCCAATGGCCCTCACTTTCTCAGCAAGTTCGAATGTGTCGTATACCTCGTCGAGCTGATTAATTATCCTATACTCTCCATTTTTTGGCGGGTTCTCAAGTAGTAGCGTAAGGCAGTTAATGCTGTCATACAGTGAAAGAAAGCCGCGCTTTTGCCTGCCCTTGCCGTAGATGAGAAGCTTGTTTAGAGCGACTGCCTGGATGACGTATTTGTTGATTAGAGTGCCCCAAATTGAGTCAAAGTCAAATCTTGTGGCAAGCTCTGGATCGGTGATATCGTCTGTCTTCACTCCATAGACAACTCCCTGCATGATGTCCGTCGCAGTAAGGTCAAAAAGCTTGTTTGCAAGCTTTACGTTGAACGTATCAAATATCTTGCTCAAGTGGTAATAGCTTCCTGCCACGAGCGGAAACATCACTTTCGCCTTTCTATCCTTGCGCTCGATTTCAATTTCTCCCTCCGCAATCTCTATCCCTGGCTGACCATACTCACCCATGATTCCCATTTTGAGAAGATGAGCGTCTGGAGAGTTTCTTGCAATGGCATAGACGATATTCATGTTCGTAGCAATGTTATTCAACTCTGAATACATCGCGTGCTCTTGGTCGATCATGCTAAAGGGAGCAGACCTTTGCTGGGCCAGGTGAACGACACTCTTTGGGCGGTACTTGCTGAATATCTCATCTACAAGCTCAGAATCTCTAGCATCTGCAAAGATGAACTCCAAGTTACTGTTCCCGGTTGCCCGCTCATAAGCTGCGATCCTGTGCGGCATCGTCTTGATCGGAACCAGAGATCTAGTATGGACAGATTTTACCAATTTTCTAGTTGCCAGATTGTCTACGAGTACGATTTTCTTTTCTGGATATCTTGATCCGAGATGAACTGCAAGCGGCCAGCCAATGTAACCATCCGCGCCGAAAATGATTATGTTATCAGACAAAGTCTTTCTGATCAGCATAAGGTGGTCTCTAAACTTATTTATAGAAAGGGGACAGCGCGTATGAACCGAGCGTCCACTAGATTGAAGCTTGTCCTATGATAACCGTGAAGAGGTTAGGTTCAATTGCCATTTCCATCTCTTGACCTAGACATTGCTCTCGACGTGATGAGCGGCATCGTAGCTCTTCTCGTTAGCTCGTACGCGTATAGATACAACAAGTTGCTAGCGAACTCTACTCTGAAATTCATCGGGGTGGGCTTTATCATGTTAGGCGTTGGACTTCTGATCGAGGCCTGGGCGTATTCGTTCGTGGTGTTCGGAGTCGGAGATTTGTCTACAGACAGAGCTTTTGCCATCATTACCTCTGCAATGTATGAACTCCTGCAGATGGGTGCTTTTTTTGTTTTGGCACTAGGATACATCAGGAGCGCATTTCCCTCTCAAAAGTTCAGCTCATTGGATGCCTCTGCCCTAAGCGCTCTCGTGATCCCAATAGTGACAACCACAGGCCCTGGTAGATTAAGGGACATGTTACACTTTGCAAGGCTAATCTGGGAAGTTGCAGAAATTCTGTCCATAGTGTTTCTGGCGATAGTGATAGTCGTTGGATTCTTGGGCTACTCTGAGACACGCCACAGGTTTTCACTGCTTGTAATTCTGAGCTTCATTCTGATACTTGCGGCGCAGGCTTTTGATCTCTGGACCGTGATTTCGATATCTGTGCGGCTGGACGTCGTAAGCTCTGTCGTGCAGTTTGCTGGATTTCTGATGTTACTCGTCTTCATAATTTGGAGAGGCCGAATTGGTTCAGCCAGAGAAGCCCCGCAGTAAGATCAGGATTTATCTGGACATACTGCGCGCAGTCGAAAACGGTGGCAAGGCGAAGCCAACGCACGTTCTGCAGCGGGCAAATTTATCACATGTCAGGCTAATGAAGTACGTGGGAGAGCTCCTGAACAAGAAACTCATCTCAGAAAATGAGGATGATGGGAACAGGTACTATACGCTAACACCCGAGGGGATAAAATTCCTTGAGGAGCTCAAGCGTGCTGAGACGTTCGTTTCTGGATTCGGGCTGTCCTTCTGAGTTTCTTCATCGTGTCGCTGTCGATCCTATAGTAGTACCACTTGTCTAGCCTTCTCGCTCCCAGTTTTTCATAGAAATTTATGGCGTTCTTGTTCCAAGTAAGAACCGAAAACTCGAATCTGCCGCAGTGGCTTCTTCCGGCTTCGTCAACGCAGCGCAAGAACAATTCCTTCCCAACACCCTTGCGCCTGTACTCTTCGAGGACGAAGATATCTTCGAGGTAAAATGTGGGCCTCGCGAGAAAAGAAGAATACGTGTAAAAGTACAGCGCGTAGCCAACCGGTTTTTTACCATAGTAGGCAAGAAAGAGGCGTACAATCTTCTTTGAAAAGACGTCGCGTGTTATTCTTCGCTTTGCCTTCGAGTTCGGCGGCTCTAGATGCTCAAAGTCAGCGAGACCTACGAGTAACTTGATGAAATCGCGAGAATACCGTCTTACGGCTCTCCGAATCGTAATTCTGCCCAATTTCGAGGAGTTCTAGTCCATGTGGATCTTGACGAGTCTTTCGTATTCCTTTAGCCCTAGCGCGACAATCTCGCTCATGAGCCTTGAAGGATCCTCGTTGTCGAGCTCCCTCGCAAGTACTCTCTCAAGCCTCTCGTACACGTCAGAGTTTAGGTGGAGCGTCACTGTCCGCATCTTCGCCTTGGTAGCCCCGCCGTGGCCCAGAATCCTCTCTTCGCTTATCTCGGAGCCATCGAGCCTCAGGTATTTTCCACACAGACCACACTTTTGCAGGGTCATCACTTGGGTTTTTCCACCCATGTCTACCGAGTAGGTCCCGAATTCGCTTATCTCAAGGTGTTGGCAGGACAACGCAATGGTAATTATGAGTTCTCTCATATAAGAGTGTATTAAGGAAGCTTTGACATCGACCGAACAAAAGCACTGCCCCTTCTGCCAGAGCAGTGTGAAAGTGGCATATGTTTCTAAACCAGATGTGGACCTGAAGATATGCGAGAAATGCGGTGGCGTAGTTTCTATCCGGTACAAAGATTCTTAGCTTTTGATTTACTTCAAGTGCACGCCAATACTTAATATGCTAAAAGCGAGACCGCTTCAACAAATCTCATAGTTTGCCATGAGGATTACGAAATTAATTGGCTCTGCAAATGTCCGGCGAGTTGAAAAGAGATCTTGTATCTTCTTTCAACGCAAACCTGATTCTTCCTCTGTACTCTGTCTTCCTTCCTCTGCTTGCTTATGCGCTGAATGCTAGCGCGTTTGAGGTTGGACTAGTAGGCGGCGCTGCGAACGCTGTTTACTGCTTCATGCCTTTTGTGATGGGGCGCTTTGCAGACAGTGCCAATGTACGGAGATTCTTTGTCACCACCTCGTTTGTCCTGCTTTCGATCATCTCAATATCTTACATCTACGTGCAAAATCCAGTTACGTTGATTGTAATGCGAATCTTTGAAGGAGTGGGCTGGGCTATGCTTTGGCCCGCAATCGAAGCTGTAATAAGGGACTCGACAACAGACGCGAGGAGGGCGCTTTCCATTTTCAATTTCACCTGGTCGGGCTCTGCCACGGTTGGTCCGTTGATCGGTTCTGCGATAGTGTTTGTAAGCTCGATAAGGGAAGCTTTCGTGGTAAGCTCGGCCGTGATGATCGTAACACTGCTCGTGAACCTAGCACCGCTTGCCATGAGACGCGGCACCGATGTTGTCATAGTGCGAACAACTCCCATCTCTGATCATGTCCAGACGCCTAGATATGGAGCGAGGCTGTACGTACCGTCCATGATTGTTGGAGCGATTTCAGTTGGTGTACTATACACATTCCTCCCAGAGTATGCAAAATCGATCCATATTTCGATACTCCTGGTGGGCGCTGCTACTTTCATTTTTGGGTTTACGAGGTTTCTTGTTTACGTGCTAATGGTGCGCGAGCGATTCAGATCTTCGCTGCTGCACAGCAAGTATAGGGCGAGGAACGTCGTGATTTCTCTGATCGTGCTGTCGCTCTCGAGTCTGCTGATGCTTGTACGGGATCCTTCTGGGCTTCTCTACATCGTCTCGTACGGTGTGGGAGGCGCGTGCTACTCCGTTGTATATGCGGTTTCCCAAGCGTCGGTCATAGCAGAGGCAGAGCCGGACAAAGTCGGGCGTAGCGCTGGCAAATTTGAATCGTCGATAGGAATTGGGCAGGCGCTTGGACCGATCATGGGAGGCGCGATTGCGATGGGCTCATATTCGACCCCCTACATAGTTCCCTCACTCAGTCTTGTTGTGTTCTTGATCGTGCTTCCTTTCCTCGTGAGAAGGCGTAGGTAAACGGTTTTAGAGAGCGCCTACTCATAACTACATACCAATTGTACAGTTCCGAGTCGGCGAGGGAGAAAACAACCCAGCTAGTATACAAACAGATTTCCAGAGGTCAGCTAGTGGCCATTATTTCCTTCTTCGTCAACGTTGGAATAGGGTTCTTCGAGGTAGGTTTTGGGCTCTTTTTCGGCAGCCTTGCACTCATGGCTGACGGAGTGCACTCTTTCGTTGACGCCTTTGTGTCACTCATGATTTGGCTGGGAATAAGGTACTCGCAGAAAAAAGCTGACGGGCTGTTCCACTATGGGTACTACAAGTTTGACGCGATATTCTCGCTGTTTGCGTCGGTGATAATGGTCGCTTCAGGATTGGTCATTAGCTACATAGGACTGCGAGTCTACTTTAATCCGGCAGTGCAACACCATGTCTCGATCAACGCCGTGTACATCGTGCTGATCTCGATTGTAACCGCAATTGTACTTGCAAGTTTGAAGCAATCTTACGCGAGAAAGAGTGGGTTAGTCTCCCTAAAAACTGATGCGCTCAACTCGCTCAAGGACGGTGCTGCCTCGATTGTGGCTCTCGTCGGAATACTATTGGCCTCGATCGGGTTTTACGCCTTTGACTCGCTCGCGGGCCTCGTGATCGGAGTATTTGTCATCGTTGCAGGATATTTTGCGATAAAGCAGTCCTCGCTTGTTCTTGCTGATGCGTACGGCAACCCGCAGATGGTCGAGGAGATGAAAAAGATAGCTTCGTCAGTGCCAGGAGTCCACGCGATCGAGGACCTGAGAGTGAGGCGAAACGGTCCGTTCCTTTCAGTCGAGATGCGCGTCAAGGTAGACGGAAACATGTCTGTGTTTGAAGCTGACAGGATCTCTCAAGAGGTCGTTAGGAGTATGCGCGAGAGCATCGTATCGATTGGGCGGGTAACTGTAAAGCCAGAGCCGATACAGAGAAACAAACTTTAGCGAGCGGACTTTGAGAGTACTTTTTTCTGCACCTTGAATTCGTGAGTGTCTTTCCTTCTTCTCTCTTCGATTATTTCTGCTAGAATCGAGATAGCGATCTCTTCCAGGAGAACAGATGAGATGTCCAGACCTGCGGGTGCGTGGACCCAATCGACGAACTCTCTTGAGACGCCGATCTTCTCCAACTCCTGCCTTGTGGCAGTCCAGCGGTTTTTGCTTGCGACCATGCCCACGTAGTTTAGCTTGAACTTTGAGATATGCTTTAGGAGCGGCGAGTCGTTCACTCCGCGCGTAACCAGTATGACGTAGGCGCCCTCGGGTATCTTGATCGAATCGATGTCGAGAGAGGAACTTGCAAGTTCTGGGTTGCCGCACGCACCAAGAGGGTTGTGCTCGATTGTCCTAAATCCTATTTCCCTTCCTGTGTTGACCAAGGTCCGCTCTAGAGGGCTGTTGAATGTGTCCCCAAAAACTATGAGTGTAGGCCTCGGTGAGTATGGCTCTACCAAAATCTCCATGTTGCCGCCGCAGTTTGTCTCGACGTGGATCTCGTCGCCCTCGTCCGAGATGGAGATCTTGCCAAGAGCTGTCTTTGCGTCTTCGAGATAGACTCTCACCACTCTCGGCAACTGGCTCTTTATCACGTCGAGCCCAATCCTTACTATTGGTCCCTCGGGGCAGCCGCCGCCCAAGGTACCGTAGGCAATCTCACCCTTTTGGGTAATGAGCATCTTAAAGCCGGGCTTGCCAAGGGTGGAGCCGAAGGTCTTTGTTATAGTGGCTACCGCGAGCTTTTCCTGCTTTAGCTCCTCGATCTTGGAAAGGAACTGATCGTCCATTGGTATACACTCTCTCTTGGGTGGATATATCCGTTGGGGATTGCAAGTTGAGAGGTTACATAATAAAATGACAGGTGAGAGAATTTGGCAAGAGCATCATCAAGCAGTTGATGGGTGAACGCGCGCAGTTGTTGCACTCCAGTTATCTCGGATCTAGTTCTGACTTGATTTGTAAGTTTGAGTATCTTGTCCGTAACTGCCCACTGTTGTGGTTGGAAGAGCACTTTACCATCAAGTGTTTCGGGTTGAATAGTACCTTGCAATTATATGAGTACCTGAAAAGCTCTTTGTGAGAATGCAATAGATAGGAATACCTGATTTCATTCTCAGGCCTAGAGAGTTTTTTCTGGAAGCTTTGGACGCGATCGTTTCTCTTCGCAGAGTCTGATCAGCAGATCCCTTGAGCTCTGTTCGTCTTGAAGAGACTTCACTTCTATCAACCCATTCTGCAGCATCTGTTCATACAAGGACTGGCCCAATATTGTCCTAGCAACGGTGAAGGTCCATCCCTTCTGACCAATTCCACCGCATGAAACATCAGCTAGTTCTGCTGAATAGTCCCAACAGTTGCAGCACGCGGGTCGCATGAACTTTCGCATTTGTTTCAATGACGAGACATTTTCCGTCCCATCAGTTGTTTTCGAAATTATCTTTCCCTTGACATTCAGGTTCACGATTTCTGACAAAGGTAACCTGGTCCTCACGGAAAGGTCATCTAGTCCTTTGTTAGTGAAAACCTCCGAGCAAAACAAACCTACGGTGAATACCACCTTCTTTCTGAACCACGCCGTAAAGTCGAAATCCGCGGTCTCGTCAGTTTGCGAGAGCCTCAGACCGTTTATCTGACACGGGACGCCAACTACGGCAACTCTCAGGTCCTTGTCATAAGCCTCTCTCAGCTTGATCGTATTCGGGGAATATGTATACCTAGATCCTGCACCAGAAAGTACTTGATCCTTCGTTGTTGCTAACCTCGGTATTGGCTTTAGTGGTTGGCCCCTAGCCACATCGCCCATGACCACAGCATCGATAATACCCTCGCTCAAGGCATACGTCATGAGTGTGGTGACCACCCCGCCGTCTTGTGCTTTGTTGAGAATTTCCTGATTCTTCGTCCTCGCTAGGACGGCGGTTCTGTACTTTCCAAAGCCTTCGTCACGGGCATCTCCGCTGATCAAGATCTTCGAAAGAGCGGAGTTTCCCAGTCGCGCTGGTGGGCAAACAGCTGCGCACATCCCACAAAAAACGCAGCTACTGTGTCTTCGATCAGCGGGCTTGTCGCTGACAAAATCGAATACATTGACCGGACAAACTTCGACACAAGCAGCGCAACCAACACATCTATTCTTCGCCACTACTTCCTTCATGATAAAGTCCACAGCCTCGAATGGTTCCGCCATGGAGTATCGGAACCAATCGTTGAACCAATTCGAGCCGAGTTGTTCGCTTTTCTTGGCTAGTTCGTAGTACTTCTTGATAATATCCTCAGGAGTGACTTTGAGAATCGTAGCATTGGCCGTTGCAGCTACCTGCGATTTCGTTTTAGAGCTTTTTGCAACTGTCTCATTTTGTTGAATGATACCCGCATACTCTACCTCAGGCTTCGCGCCAGGGCGGGTCTTGATTGCGAACTTGTATTCTTCTTGCAGAGCTGCGCGATCGAACAAGCGCAGTCTCACCCACTTTGTAACAAATCGCCTGCCAGCATTGCTGATCACTAGTTTCAGCATTGGCCACAGCTCGGTTGAGCTAAGAACAACGACGAATTCCCAGCTCACTGGGGGCTCGGTCTTGCCCGTTAGGAGCAGGGCCTTTCCATCATAAATGACTTTGACCTTGCGAAGATCCGCTGCTAGTTCCACGCGTCCGAGGCCCTTTGACCAGACTCTCAAGTGTGCTCTAACTCTTTTTACACAACGAACCTGTTTCGTCTTGCTTCGTCGAGCATCTCGGGTTCACTCCACCAAATGTCCAAGTTGAGATCTTCTGCCACCTTCTTTGCTGCAGAGTATCCCGAACCGAGAGTGATCATCCCACCGGGATACACTCCTGCTCCTGATAAGTAGAGTCGCTTTATTGGGGTCGCATAACTCGAACACTCAGTATTAGGTCTAAAGTAGCCCATCTGCGTTGGAAGGTAAGCACCCTGCTTGATAGAGCCTCTAACCATATTTGGTAACTTCAGGGAAATGTAGTTAGGTGGGTACAAGTAAGTCTTCACGATTCCAAGGTTCGATGCGTTGGTGAGGTACTCTTTCCAGCTACTGAGAATCTTCTCTGCGTATCCTTCCTTTGCAACTTCCCAATCCGTTCCAGATATCTCAAAGGGTGCTTCTGATTCCAATCTCACGACATTGTATCCAGCGGGAGCTTGCGACGGATCGAATAGGCTAGTAGGTGTTGCCGCGCAACCCGGTCCTGGCAAAGTCTTGCTCATTGCGGCCTTCCAATCCTTCAATACTTCGTCTAACGACGCGTATCCAGTAATTGAGTTCAAAGCTTCGCCACAGTGGGGAGCAGAATCCTCAGCCTTGTATTTTGGAATTTCTTCCGTTCCGAGATGTATCCCAAAGAGGCTCCACTCTTCCCACTGCCACTCCTTGGCCGTGTTCAACAGAGATGGGTCTAGGTTTACTTCCCCTACCAGATCCAAGAATGTCATGGGCGGATTGAGGGTACTGACAACGGCTTTCGCCATTATCTTCTCTCCTGTTTGAGTCACCACTCCTTTTGCCTCTCCATTTTCGACAATGATCTTTTTTGCTTCTGTCAGCTCCTTCACTTCAAGGCCTGCCTCATATCCTGAGCGCATTATTGCGGAGTTTAATCGGTGGGAACCGCCTCTGACCAAAGCGGCGTTGAGCATTCTGTAGAGGTAAATTGGAAACATGTATCCGATTCCCACGAGATCTGGTTCGATCCCCCACTTGCATCCAAGGTAGATCAGTGCTGCTCTAACTCTATCGTCGCGTATTTCGTATTGATCCACAATCTGAAGCGGGCTCATCTCTGACCACTCAAGAACCTTCTTACCAATCTCCGATTCGCTCAGGAGTAGTGCTAGCTCTGCTGGTGGAGACGGTGGAACGTATGTCTGTGGGATGAGACACTTGTCACAGACTTCTTTGATGTCCCCATACAGTTTTAGGAATTTTTGCTTGTCATCGGGCGCTATTCTTCCGATGGATTCAGCTGATTTTTGTGGGTCGAGGAAAAACACCAGTGCCTTGTTCTTTTCGTAGAATAATGAAGCTTGTACTTCTGGTCGGATGAACTCCACCCCGTATTGAGCTAGAAATAGATCGTTAACAGGCGGCATCAACTCTCCCATCATCATATATGTAGCGTGAAGGTTGAACCGAAAGCCTGCGAAATCCTCGGTCAATAATCCACCTCCCATCTCGTGTCTTCTTTCGACGAGAAGCACTCTCGCTCCGGCTCGCTGGAGGTAACAGGCTAGAGTCTCACCGTTGGGGCCTCCCCCGATTACTACGACATCATATTCCTCTTTTTTGTTGCTCATTTATTTTTCACACCCTTCAAGAGTTGAACGACCTGTGCACAAGCGACTGCTTTCCATTTCTTTCTACCCAAGACGAAAACCACTCTCCAGGTTTGTGACTCCACCAGTCTGGTCGTTTGATCCCTAGATCTTTCAAGAGTTCAAGAGCCGCTATGTACCCAGTCGCCAAAATCGTGTTGTTCCAAGGCCAAATGCCGTTACACAGGTACAACTTCTTTATTGGAGTTCTGGGAGCGTTGCAGCCTAAGAAAGGCTTGTCAAAATACAGCTGTCCAGGCTTGACGACGCCACCGTGACGAGAACCAAGAACGGCGCTTGGATTCTTTCTAAAAATATCAAAAGGGCTGATACCAACTTTGTACTTTATCGTCTTTCGAAAGCCGGGCGCGTACCGCTCAACCATCTCGATGGTGTCCTCCAAGACCTGAGGTGAAACTTCGTCCCATTTTTCCGGACCTCCGAGCTTTCGAAGGTTGTATGGAACGTTAAGCCAAAATTGGATGTTGTGAAAGCCCGGCGGCGCCGATGTTTGGTCGTGCAGCGTTAACACAAAGTCGTCTCCGAGCGCGGTGAGAGGGTTTGGTATCTGACCCGATTCGAGTTGAGCGATCATCTTTTTGAAATCATCCAGATTTTCTATACCGCACAGAAACGTCCACGCCTCGCTCATGTGCGGATCGAATTTGTTTCCCTTCCAATTAGGTAGTTCGGTGGTCATGAAGGAAGCTGTGTACAAGCCTTCGTTGTCGTAATCAAATTCGTACTTCAAAACCCAAGAAACCTGTTTGTCCAAGTGGTCTTCTCCGACAAGCTTGAGAAACGTAGGAACCGGGCTGAGGTCGCTTATTATCGCGCGCCTAGCGATAATCTTCTTTTCTGGATATGAAGAGTTCTTTCCGAGAACGACGCCCTTTGCCTCGCCATCTTCGACTATGATCTTTTCAACTTCACAGCTCTGCAAGACCTTGCCCCCATAATTAATTATACAGCGTATCAAAGCGTGTGGGATTTGATGCGACCCACCAAGAGCTTGCTTTGCCCCTGAACCACCACTGGTAAGTAATACACCAAGAGGACCAATGATTTTCTGATTTGGAGGCATTGTTATTGCATGCGGTATCGACGCCTTCCATGCCTTGATCTGTTCGTCTTCAAAAAGGAGGTCGACGAGTTCGAAAGCGGAAACGTTCCACCAATCTTCTGGTACGTGCGGAAGTTTCGAGAATTTGTTGGCGACCCATTCCCAACGCTCTGGGCTGGGAGCAGCGTAGATGAAGTTAGACCACAATTCTGCTTGGAGTGGTTGCAGTGCCTTGAATAGATCCTTGTAGACATTCGCATCGTGCTTTGAGAATCTCTCTATGACACCGTAGGTCCGATTTACATCCCAGGCGTCGGGCACGATTGCCTTGCCGTTCTCAAAGCACATCGTAAAGTCGAACCTTCCCGGATAAAGATCCAATCCGAATCGTTCGAGTTCCAGATCTAACATGCAAGGACTGTCACCGACGCGATGAGAGGTGGCGTGCGGACTAGTCCTAAACCCGGGGTAACTCCACTCCTCGGTAGCAGAGTGAGTTCCCACCTGGTCTCTCTTCTCAATAATCACGGTTTTGAGCCCAGATTTCGCGCAGTATGCCGCGCTGGTCAGTCCATTTATCCCTCCGCCGATTATTATCACATCAAATTCCGTGGGAACAGAACTCATTGGCGTGGTTTCAATTAAATCGGGATAAAAAGGCCTACGGCGATTCTCAGCTTTGGTAATTCTCACTAATCTTTTGAATAAGGGACTTTATCGATTGTTCCGTGAGTCCATGAATGTATGGTTGGAGAGGAAGAATAGGATTGATTATGGCGTCAACCAACGGCGTTACTGAAGGCGAAGCGCCGAAGGTCATCCGGATGGAGTATCGGTGCATTATACAAGGATCTCCTACAGAGGCGAAGGTGACGAAGCAGATGATGTCAGGCTGAGAAAAGAATTGGAATCGGCCGTATCGCTTCTGGCTGGGTCTAGCTACAACCTTGGAGTTGATGTCGTCGGCCTTATGCACGGCAGCGCTTCGGCAGATCCTAGGAAAGTATTCGACCAAGAGCTCTCCGAGAGGATGCATAAAGTATCCAGGGTTCCATCTACCACGCAATCTTCGGCTGTGCTCGAAGCGCTTAGAAGACTCTCGATTAAAAAGGTCGCAACTGGAATCCCGCTGGGGCAGATGTCGACTCTGCTCAGGATGAAGGCGTTCCTGGAGGCAAACGGGTTTGAGGTGAAAAAATACGCGTCGCTTGGTTTCACCGATCACCATCTTGTGTGCAGCCAACCGCCTGAGACTGCATACAAGTTCATGAAGAGCCTCAACAGCGACGACGTTGATGCAATCGTTATGAATAACTCGAATCTGCGGACCATAGAGGTGATAGATCCGCTTGAAAGAGACATTGGAAAGCCGGTGATCACGGGAAACCAAGCGCTCTTGTGGTCCTGCATCAGAAAGCTCGGGATACATGATCAGATCCAGGGGTTTGGAAAGCTATTCTTGACGTAGATGATAAGCTAGAGTTGTCTGCATCTAGGCCCTTATGGCCGGAATAATTAAGTCTCTCTGACATAATGCTGGACCTGTTTTAGTTTCTAGAGAAGAAATCTAAAAGCAGTTGAATAGTTTTCCTTGTGTTGCTTGGAAGGCCAGACCGCATCATGCAAGGATAAATCATCTGGTACGTTATGTCTTCTTCCACGAACTTGCTGATCTAACTTAAGCATTCCTCAGGAATGCCATGAATTATCAGACGCTCGGCCATGTCAATTGAGACTTCGCTCCAAGAATCTTGAGATGCAAAACAAAGATTAAAATTGCAACGCCCACGGCGATGATTTCCTTTGTCTTCGTAGCATTCCTCTTGTATCTACATAGTTTTCCAGCTGCTTCCCCACATTATCTAGGCGAAGACAATGAAGCACTCTTGGCCGTTCTTGCTATCTTTCTTTGCCTGCCTCTCGGTGTCATTTTCTCGATAGTCGATATTGCGTATGTTGTTCGTTATTTCCAAAACGAGTGAAAGAAGCAAACAAAATTCGAAAGTGAGAGAATATAGGCAAAGCAGACAATTTGACGAAAGCTGTCGAAAGTTAGAAAAAAGCCAAAGCTGGAAGAATTTATAATATCGCGCAAGCGTGATATTTGAGATTGTGTAAGCTCTGCGACTATCATCTCCCCTGCACTTGCCTATGTACGATACCGGTCGGCGTACTGACCAAGGCTGCCAAGGAGCCGATTGACTCGTACTCCCCAAAATATTCTACGTATTGCGTTGATTGTAACCATCACGTATCTTGGAAAGCAAAACTCTGAGCTTTAGAAGTATTGATTCTTGCTGAACAAGACATTTGGAGATGACTGAGCATGTGTTTGGTTACCGCAAAGAAGAGGATCTATACGTCCTAATTCTAATATCGATCATTGGACGAGAAAGACATCAAGCTCTGCTAGCTCTTACTGAACAACTCTAGAACTCCATACTAGGACCTAGCAAGAAGGCTATACATTTCATCAACGCTGTTCACAAAAGAGTCAAAGCCCTTGAAGAACTTCGCATCATACGTGCGTTTGTCGCCAGACCTAGTCTTTGCTTCACTCAATGCGTTGAACGTCTGGATCTTTGGGAGTTCAGAATACAAGCGATATGATATTCATTTGAAATTGCAGGAGAATGATTGCACTTATTGGATAGCATACTCGGAAGATGAACTAGTGTACGTTGGCAGCTACCTGCATGACATCTCAGAACTGGGGTCGTACGCCTCATTTGTGAGAAGTAATGCACTCATACCCGAACCCGTGTGTTGGGATTCTTCCTTCCCCACCCAGACGTGCTTCATCAGAGCAACTCCACCAACTTGACTATCAAATTATTTCATCGTTGCACTCGTGGATCTCACGATGGACTGGTATCCCGACGCTTCAAATGATATCCTGTCGGTATTTCATCTGGGTCTTGCCTCAGACGTTAGAAACACTAGCATTTACACATTGATAGCAGAGGAACTATCTCAAAATCTTCTCTTTCCAGTCCTTTTTGCAAACCTTCCAAATCAACTGGCGGCAGTTTCTTGGACGAGCAACATGAGGCAACAGGAAGAAGTTCGCGAGAGGATAGCAGAAGTAAAGGGAGTTAAATCGGTTGCAATGAACGTTCTTCAGATCGGCTACTCGTCTAAAACCTGGAGAGATAAGCTGATCTCTGAAAAATGTGGTGGCGTGCCTAAACCGAACGCTTCACTTTGACCAAGCGAAGCAATTGCTTTTACGTCTCCGACTTTTCCCGGGCCTCTGGGCTCGCGTACTGATCTTGGGCGTTTCTGCTAGAATCTTTGCTCAGAAAGAATTTTGCGTAAAGCACAGCGCTTGCGCCCTGCAGGATTCCGCCGATAAGGAACGGTGATTCGAGATATCCTAGCTCCATGAGTTCACCTGAGAGCGACGGGCTGATGGCACCCGTCATCCTTCTTACTGAGCCGGTGATTCCAGCCGCGGTTGCTCTTTCTTCGGATTGAAACAAGCCCATGGTGAAGGACTGTCGGACCGGAAGTATCATGCCCGAGAAGATGAGTCGTCCTACGTACAGTGCTGCAGCATAGAGGAAAGTCGGTGCGATGACGACGATTCCCAAAAGCGCGGCCGCGGCTATTCTTGTCGCGACTATAGCGTGCACGGATCCGAATCTACCGGCAAGCGACGGAGCGCCAAGAATAGTCAAGCCAGTGAGAAAGTAACTCACGGCAAAGACCGGTCCTATTACGCCTGCTCCCACGTGATAGCGCAAGTTCAGCCACACGACAAAAAGCGAACTCCCCATGAATCCCATACCGAAGGAATTGAACGTGGCAGCGATTGATATCTTGCTTACGTTGACTGCCGACTCTTTCCTGAGGAATGAACGCTTAGGTTTCTCTGGTTCATCATTCTTTTCTTTGCGTTCAGACCTTATGCTTTCTGGTACGGTGAGAAGTATTGGTACAGAGAGGACTGCTATGATAATGGTGACCAAGAAAAGCAGGTTGTCGCCTCCGATAGGTAGGTCTAGTCCAAAGCCTTTGAGCCAGCTTGGGAGTCCGCTGAGTAGTGATCCTGCGGCAGCAAGGATTGAGGCCACGAAAGCATTCAAAGCAAACACTGTAACGCGTCTATGTGATGGAACAAGGTCTGCCATCAGTGCCTGCTCGGCCGGAGCAAATGGCCCTGCTTGACTGCCGGCGAACGATCCGCCCCCGCGCCCAATTCCAGCTAGGGCGCTGATGATGAACAATACTGGCAGCCATTTGGTGATGAGGTAAGTCGTACCCCACAAGATCGTTAGGGCACAGAAGGCGATGAGAAACTGCTTTCTCCCGTACCTATCTGCCAGCGCTCCCACCGGGACTAGAAGCACAGCTCCGACTATGAATGACGCGGTGAGAAGTAGTCCCAGACCTGCAGCTGATAATCCGATCGAAAGTAGGTAAAGCGGCGTGATTATGTTCAGATATCCTTGGCTGAAACTTCGAAGTCCCCTAACAATGATGAGACTGGATACTCGGTTGGGCAAGGGGAATGCGTCAAACTTCAACCGTCGCGACCTTCTTTACTAGGTCTTAGTTGCAACCAGAGTTTCAACTGAAAACAATTTGCTCGAAGAATTCGCGCTTTGAAAAGCTTATCCCGATGTCACTGCACTAGACCTTCAATGGTATCTTGTAATTTTTCAAATTGAATGTTACAAGAATTGCATGATGATAGACGGCTGCGCCCTAAGGTCTGAGAAATTGCGGGTTTTTTGTATTGTTGTCTGGGCTCGGTTTTGGAAGATTTTAAGAAATATGGGGAGAGGAGAGCTGGCTTTGTCTCTCCTTTCAACCTCTCTACGTGATTGGCCTGGTCTAGCTACCGCCGGCGCCACCAATCTCTTCAAGGAAAGGTGGCTTTATTGCGAGGTGGCCGCCTAAGTGCGCTGCTACGACGGCTGCCGCTACTGTTCCAAGTGCCAGGATTCCTAGTCTGATTTTTTCTTCGGTTGACATGGCAATCGTCATTGCAAATCTCGAAGTAGAAATACGTTTATGTATTTGACAAATGATATAATGGCTTACAGTCAGAACTTAAGGTAAGAACGTTATGCAGAAACTTCCGATAATCACTCTGCAACGGTGCTTTGGTTATTAGACGCATCATGTATGCTCGCTAAGATTCAGTAATCGTAACACTGAAATTTGCGAATCATAATACCATATTAAGCTATTTTGAGCAACTACTTGGGAAGGAGCGCAGTTTTGACATGAGGATTCCTAGGGACAATCCGGCCGACTTTTTGACGAGGATTCTACCGTTTGTAGAGGCCGATGGGGCAAGGAATCTGAACGAGATCTCTAGGAGTCTGCATCTTCCATACCAGACTGTTC
>DAHVAI010000475.1 GCA_027314685.1 Nitrososphaerota archaeon
TATTAGGAGTAAGATCTTGACGAGATCGTACTATAGCAAGGAATGAACGAGCATACTTCGGTATCAGAAGAGAAGACTACAAGAGACCAAGTCTCTTTGAATTAGCAACAAATCTAAACATCGTTTTCCGTAAGAAGAGGAAAATAGATGAGTAAAATCGTGATCCGTAAAGGGTTATTCAGCTGGTGCAAAGGCAGATACTCTAAGGGGCAGTTCCTGATGGAATTGCCTCATGGATTTGTCTCCGGTTGATCGTAATGCAACATCAATACTCGCCTCCTGAATTATTCGCGAACGGTTTTGGATTAGTGATGGGCTACGCCCTAATTTATGTTTAGTGTTATTTGCCTTGCGTTTGGCTTTTCGAGAGGCTAACTAAACAACATACTCGTTCGATGCGAGCGCGTGATGATCTATCCATTTTCATCATCGACGAAATAAACAACTGCTGCCACTTTTTTGTGCGTATTCCCATGGCGGATGATGATACTAGTGAAATAGTTGTCATGAAGTCATTTCGCAAATGTAACCACTAGGATTATTTTTCTGGTGATGTGAAATTTCGAGTATTGACCATAATCATCATATATTCTGTTGGATATGGACAGGCAAAGCAACGGTGAACCGAAACTAGAACAGTGCTTTATTATCTTTGGCTATGATATCTTTGTTTATAGCTCTACCAAACAATGACAAAAAAACCGAGTAACAAACAAGAAAGGAAGTTAGTGCATCATCTATTTCATGTACTATACAGAGATGGAAGTGAAAAGTGGATTGCTTTTGAAATAGCGAGTGATGCGGCTAAGACCAATTCACTCTTGAAACAAGAAATCGAAAGGTTTGAGAAGAGAAGAAAAAAATACTTGGAAGATAAACCAACAATATGGTATGTCGGAAGATTAACATTCTTGAAATGACAATTTGAGAATATCTCTTGGTCCTTAATCATGCCAAAATCGTTTGCCGGCCGAAGATCGACTTCAAATTTGTGATACGCGCGAGTTCGAGTCAAATCATTGTTGTTGGGGGTTCTCTCGGATTTGCCAACCTTGGACCTACGCTATCCTTAATCAAGGTAACTGGATCAGTTCGGAACGGGCTTGGCAGAAAACTAGGGATAACTTACTCTGCTAGAACGAGGCATATGGTCTATAGCATTCAACCAATAGAAGCAAAATAGATATCGCTTAAGCCTCGCCCTCATTCCAAATGCATGGCTCTCTCTGCTATCTGATATGGACAAGCGGATTCTGGAATTGCTCATGGAGACTTAAAATCTAATCCCCACTCATGCATCCCAATGACATTTGTGACCCACTTCAGTAGCAGTAGGTCGCTTCTGAGGTGATATTTGCTGAAAGGACCCTTCGGCGAACATGGTTGAGACGCTCGTAAGAGACGAAGACCAATTGCTGAACCTTTTGGAAGAAGTCAAATCTCTGAAGGGAGTCAATGATATTGGCTGGAGGGAGATTGTTGAAACAACTGGAAGTATTCCTCGACAGAAATTAGCGATTTTCTCGCAGGTTCGAAATAATCAATACTGCACAGCGATTTTTGAAGTATGATGAGAATGGATGAATTTCGACTAGATGGCCGATGTTAAACTTTCCTCGACAGAGCCCGGACAGTAACATGAGATGACTGTTCTCTCTCAAACTTGAATCAACATCTCCAACTTATCTGGCTTGTTAACTTCTATCTTTACGTCTGACTGACCTGTTTCAAAACTTATCGTGGCTCTCTTTAGAAGCGATATGTAGCGTGCGAGCTTTTTTCCTTCAGCCGTTATTATCGTCTCATCTTTCTTGATGATTCCTTCCGTTTCGAGAAAGCGAATCCTTCGGTAACAGGTGCTAACCGGAATATTTTGCTCAAATCTGATTTCTTCGATAGATTTTGCGTCCGAGATTATTGACAAGATTATTTT